>WQST01000041.1 GCA_009787745.1 Lachnospiraceae bacterium | reverse complement strand
ATGAACTTTGACAAATGAATCACGCTGCCGTAAGCATATCGAAGGCGCAACCTTGCATTAACACGTTTCGTAGGAATGGCGCGAGGGCAGCATCAGAATTACGACGCGTCATCCACACAAGGCTCTGGCGCAGGAACGTACCCAGATTAAACAGCGGAAAGGAAATATCGTAGCCCATCCTGCGACTGGAGCGATGTACCCGCCTGTCAGAAATGACGAAAGGGAAGGATTGTTTTTCAATCCGAAAATAAACGCAACCATGCGGAAGGAGGGTAGTCAGCGATATAAAATATTATGTTCAAAAAATAAACACGCATAATAAAATTCAAATTATTATTTTATAAAGGAGTCCAATCTATGAAAAGCAGAACCGTTGCGCCGGATAATGGCGCGGACGCGGCGACGACCCCCAAACGTGAGGGAGAGCCGGTAAAGTTGCTGCGGCGGATTGGCTCGACGACCTATGAGGTCACAGTCCATTACAGCAACACAGGAAAAGACACAATGGCGGATATTCTCCGCCGAATTTTAGAGCGGGAGGTTGAAAGATATGACTGATGCTCAAAGTGCCGCAAATGATTGTGGCTGCCAGAAAGAGGTAGCCGTGAGCAAGCAGAAATACACGATTCTTTACGAAAGACTGTCGCGTGACGACGGGGAAGATTCAGTTTCCAATTCTATAAAAAATCAACGCGCAATGCTAGAGGAATATGTCAAACGGAACGGGCTTGTCCCGTTCCGGCATATCCAGGATGATGGATTTAGTGGGACAAATTGGGGCAAGCCCGGTTGGCAGGAAGTCCTTGCAAAAGTTGAAGCCGATGAAGTATCCTGTATCTGTGTTAAAGATTTATCCAGAATATCGCGTGATTATTTACACGCCGGACTAGACAGAGAATTATTCCGCGATAAAAATGTCCGGCTGATTGCCATAAATGACGGAGTGGATACTTCGTTAAAAGAAGATGACTTTACCCCGTTTAGGGAAATTATGGCAGAATGGTATGCCCGCGACACGTCCCGCAAAATTAAAGCCGCCGCCGTCGTTAAGCGGATTTTCCAAATGGCGATTGACGGCATGGGGCCGTGGTCTATTGCCGAAAAGCTGCACGATGACAAAGTCGAATGCCCGTCGTATTATCTCGGTTCTAGGGGTATCGGCCCGCGTAAAAATGATTACGACAAAAAGCATCCGTACGGCTGGAATTACAACAGCATCGGCATAATGCTGTCGCGCTTGGAGTATCTTGGCCACACCGTAAATTTCAAGGGTGAAGTCACACATTTCAAAGCGAAAAAATGGAAACGCAACCCGTCGGAATCGTGGAAGATTTTTGAAAATACCCATGAAGCCATCATTACGCCGGAAACATTCGCGACTGTTCAGAAATTGCGCAAAACCGTCCGCCGCCCGAATAAAAAAGGTGAAGCAAACCCGCTTACGGGCATCGTCTACTGCGCCGATTGCGGGCTGAAGATGTACAACAAACGGCACGGCAACAGCGATTATTATTTATGCCAAACGCACAGAATCGGGACTTACAAATTTGCGGAACTCTGTTCGCCGCATTATGTAAAAACATCGGCAATACGTGAAATAATCCTTGATGCCATCCGGCGGACAAGCGGTTATATCCGCGAACACGAAACGGAGTTTATTGAAATCGTCCGCAAGAAATCCGCAATTCAACATGGCGAATTGGTGAAATCCGGCAAGAAGCAAATCGTAAAAAATGAGCGCCGGATTGCCGAACTCGAAAAGCTGATTTTTAGCATATACGAGGACAAAGTAAAAGGATTATTGCCCGAAGAACGGTTTGCAGTCATGGCAAAAGCTTACGAGCAGGAGCAAGCGGATTTGAAAATGCAAACCGAAACGCTCAATTCGGAACTTGACATCTATAACGAGGTCACGGAAAACGCGGAGAAATTCATCGAATTGGTACAGCGGTTTACTAGATTTGATGAACTGTCAACGGTTATGCTGAATGAACTCGTGGACAAGGTAATGATATTTGAGGGCGTTTGGTCTGAGGGGTTCAACCCAGTGACAAAACGCGGACTGGGAACGCGCCGCCAACGTATTGAGGTTTATCTTAAATACATCGGCGACTTGAAAATCCCCGACTTGCGAACCCCGGAAGAAATCGCCGCCGAATATGCCGCTGTTGAAAAAAAAGAACAGTTTTTGAAAAAGCATCGTGAAANCCGCCGCCGCTATGTTGCGGGGGAAGCCAAAAAGAGAGTAAAAAAGGCATGAAGCCACACGCACTGCCGCCTGTAATCGAAATGATTACAGGCGGTTTTTTATTACAAACAAATAATAGAAAATGGAGGAATCATTATGTCAAACAGGAAAACCATCAATGAAAAAATCGAAGCGGCGAAAATTGAAAAGCAACAGGCGGAAGCCCGGATAAAGAAACTGCTCCAAGAGCAAAAATCACAGGAACGCAAGGACAGAAACCACCGCCTGTGCCGGCGCGGCGGCAAACTCGAAAAGCTTTTTCCCGAATTGGCGCTGCTCACGGAAGAACAGTTTGAAACCTTTGTGGAAAAATGCTTACGGACAAATCACACGCGGCGCATACTCGCGGAATTGGCTCCGCCGGAATCCGTACAGGCGGTTAACAACACCGCCGTTGAAATCGGCGAAGATACCGCAACACAATCCGTGAAATCGGTGGCACAGCACAGCGGAAGTGTCGGCGGCAGGCCCGCAGAAGCGGCAAGGGTGGCGGTCTGATCGCCCTTCACCCTTGAGAATTAAGGGCGCACTTATACGAGTTGACACTCGTTGTGCGCCCTGCCGGGGGCGTTCCGTGCCTGTCGGCACGAAATCAGGGGCTTCGCACCCCTGAACCCCGCGTAAACTACGGCGGCAAGCTGTTATCCGATATAGGTGTGGTTTGCCGCCGCTTTTATTTCAACGTCAAAAATAAAATTCAAGAAAAGGAGAAGCGGCTGTTGGCAATTTATCATTTATGTATTAAAATAATCACAAGGGGCGCAGGTAAGTCAGCAGTCGCGGCGGCGGCGTACCGGGCCGGGGAAACAATCGAAAATGAATATGACGGTATCGTGCATGATTATACTCACAAGGTCGAAATTGTGCATACTGAAATCTTGTTGCCGGAAAACGCACCCGCCGAATACTCCGAGCGTTCCGTTTTGTGGAATGCCGTAGAAAAATCCGAGCGGTTCCGCAACGCTCAACTGTCGCGGGAAATTGAAATAGCTCTGCCTGTTGAGTTAAGTATGGAGCAGAATATTTCTCTTGCCCGCCAGTTTGTAAAAGAGCAGTTCGTTACCGCCGGAATGTGTGCCGATATATGTATTCACGATAAGGACGGCTCAAATCCACACGCGCACATAATACTCACCATGCGCCCGATTGATAAAAACGGAAAATGGGGGCAGAAGTCACACACCGTAAGCGGCAGAAAAATAAATACTGTTGACTGGAACGACCGCACCAAAGCGGAGGATTGGCGCAAGGCTTGGGCGGCTTATTGCAATACTGCTTTACGGCTTAGCGGTCACGATGAAGTCCTTGATCACCGCAGTTACAAAAGGCAGGGAATTGATCAATTTCCAACTGTCCATTTGGGTGCGTCGGCTTCGCAAATGGAGAAGCGCGGAATCCGTACCGAACGCGGTGACATAAATCGTGAAATCGCCGTGACGAATCAGCAAATCAGGGGGCTTCGCGCCCGTATTTCCAAACTGGAAAAATGGCTTGCGGAAGAAACCGCGAACGACAAACCGCCGAGCCTCGCCGATGTCATTTCCGATATCCTCACACGGCAAGGCCGGTCAGGACTGACCCGCCTCAAAGCCGCCTCAGAATTTTTCAACTTTCTTCAGAGGAATGAGATTTACGACATAGCGGGATTAGAAATCAAAGTCAATGCCATGCACGGCAAACTCAATTCCGCAAGCGCAGAACTCAAGAAAGTCGAGCGCCGGATTGATACGTTGAAAGAGCATATCCGGCAAAGCGGATATTTTAAGGAGCATCGTAAGTTAAAACGGCAACACGATAAGATGTATGCCGAGTACACCGCCACCAAAAAAGAAACCGGATTTTTGGCAGAACGGAAAGCGAAAAAGTTACTTGAAGCCGCCAACGATTTTTACGAAGCGAACCGCACCGGGCTGACATTGTACGATGCCGCCGAGAAGTATTTGCGCAACGTATTACAGGAGCGGCTTGATCCGAAAATGCTTCCGCCGATTACTAAATGGCGGGAAGAGTTTGCCGAAAAAACAGCCGCGAAGGAATCGCTTTATCGGGAGTATAACTCGCTCAAAGGTGAAACCTACAAAGTCGAAAAAATCCGGGCGGGTGTTAAATTTATCATGCAAAGCAAGGCGGCGAATAATTGCAAATAGGATAGAGTTGTAATTGCACTGTCGTCAGCTTAAGCACTTGACACAGAATCTCCTGACAAATTGCTGAGCGTAGTAGATTGTAGGTCAAGCGCGAAATGACGAAAAGCTTAAGCTGATGACAGTGGTTTAATTGTAACAGAAATATTCAACAAATTGGATGATTAATCTCCTGTCCGTTGAAAAAAGTTTTGTCTTTGTAATCATACAAACCATTTTACGTTTTATTTTATGGAAACAACGCATTCAATGCAAGTAAATATCATCTGCTTTGTGGGGCGATTTCAAAAATCTTAATATGTTTTAATTTAATGTTAATTTTTTAAAATTTAGTTTTTGGCTTTTCTCTTTTTGGTCAATTTTGGGGTCAATTTTCGGTGAATTTTCTTGATTTTTTTCTTTTTCCCACTTCCATTATTTTATCCAGTCTGATATAATCTACTTTATGTATATATTTAGCATTAGTGATTAAAAATGATAATGGTCTTTTAAAGAGAATCATAGAAGGAATGTAAGTAACATGAAAAATTATTTTTATATTGAAAAAAAGAATACAGATGATACTGACTTAAATCATCATTTTATAATGCAAAAAAAAATTTCAGATGAGTTAAATTCAAAATTCCAAAGCGATGAACCATTTTTAGATTTTTTAGCTTTAATCTGCCTAGAGGAATTAGCCGATTCTTTAGTAGCACAAAATATTCTCTTTGATTACGATAGTATAATTTTAGAAGTAAAAGAGAATATACATTCACTTAATGATTTACTAAACTTTTTTGTTGATTTAATCACTCAAGCAGAATTTATTACACAAAAAAACATACTGTCATCAAAGCAAATCAAAGAATTGTTCCCTCAATATTGTGTATGATTGACAAATGAGGAAGTAAAATGAATTTTAATTACAAGATACATCATTTGTTTAAGAGCAAGATGCTCCCGCTTACATTCGAGCATTTATTAGCGATGTTCCCCGCTACCGTCTTAGTCCCTTTAGTTATAAATTCATTAACTAATTCCTATATTATTGATACTTCTTTGGTTCTTTTTACGAGCGGAATTGGAACCATAATATTTTTGATTTCTACCAAATTCAAAATTCCAGCATATCTCGGTTCCAGTTTTGCATTTATTGGATTGACCGCATATTTAGTTAATTCTTTTACTGCTACAGATATTGACGCTAATCTAGCTTATAGTTATATTGGTTGGACATATATTTTTGGAAGCGTTATTCTGGTTGTCCTGTCGTTTCTTTTTAAAGCCAGAAGCGCAAAAAAATGGTTTGATTTTTTTCTGCCTGCCGCTATGATTGGACCGGTTATTTCATTGATTGGGTTGGATTTAGCCGAATCGGCTGCCATTGATGCTGGTTTTATTGAAGGCTCGCAAGCCGCAAACGACCTTTTGCAACTTTCCGGCTCAAGTGAAATAATTGTTGCAACAGTAACTTTAATGATTATTATATTATCAACAATTACTCGCAGAAAATTATGGAAAAACTCAGCAATTATTCTGGGAATGGTTGGAGGTTGGTTGCTTACCGTTATTTTAAGCGATAATGGTAAAGAAGTAAAAAATATATTTGTAGCCGAAGCAATAAACAGTCCTCAATTTGAAATTCCTCTTTTAGTTGTTCCTCCTAATTTAGGTTCTTTATTTTTTGCCGTAATACCAGTTGCCTTTGTTGTCTTTACAGAAAGCATAGGTCGTGTAACTGTAATTTCTCAAATGATGGAAAATGAAAATAGTGCATCTATTTTTTCAGATGGAAATATTCCGAAATTTAGAGCGACTATTTTTAGTCAAGGCATTGCAACTTTTGTAGCATCAATTTTAGGTTCTGTTCCAAATACCCTGTATGCAGAGAACATAGCTGTAATGAATACTAATCGGTTAAGTATATCTGAAGAAAAAGCATTTATTGACGAAAAAGATCGGTTTATAAAAAGTTGTCATACAAGATTTTCTGTGATTCCATACTTTACTGCGGCAGTAAGTGCTATTGCTATTTCATTTAGCGGACATTTACAGAGCATTTTATTAAATATCCCTACACCTGTTCTTGGAGGCATGAAATTATTTCTTTTTGGTATAATTGCGGCACCAGGTATGCAAATCCTAGTAGATAAACGTGTAAATTATAAAAAGATATCAAATCAATTACTTACAGCCTCTGTTTTAATATCGGGAATTAGTGGTTTAACAATTCCTGTTGGAGTACTTGAATTAAGAGGAATGAGTTTAGGATTTGTTGTTGGGTTTGTTGTTAATATAATTATTAAAATACTTGATTATTTAGGAAGATTAAATGATAGTATTGAGTTTGATGAACTATTTAAAATTTTCATTAATGAAATGCCAGATAATTTTAATATTCACCTTATTGATGAGCAAGTATATAATATAAAAGTAGGTGAAATGAATGATCTTTTATCAGAAAAGCAACACACAATTAATGTCAATGGAACCGAATTTGATTCGGATACACTTATGAGCCTAATATCAAATTTACATAACGTAAAATTTGTTCACAATAATGTAGACATTTTGCGATTGGAAAAAAGAACATACGCATTGTATGTGATAATTGCAAAAAGCAATTTTAAAGAATGTGACAAATTTATAAAAGCTTATAGCAATGAAAATTATCACACGGTAGAAGATATTGGTGATTTTATACAAATTCGTATTGGAGAAAGTGTAGCGTTAAGAATTATCAAAAAACATATTATATTAACAAAATTATAATCCGTAAGTGTGAGGTGATTTTATTTTTCAATTCTTATCAGCAATAGCATTGATTTTATCCATTGCAGGAAACCTTTTAGTTAATTATAAGAAAAAAATGGGGTTTATTATCTGGGTTATTTCAAATTCATGTTGGATAATTGTAAATTTAATTAGTGTTCAAATTAATTGGTTTCAAATAATCATGTTTGCCGTTTTTATAGGATTAAATATACATGGTTTAATTAATTGGAAACGAAACGCTGATAATAAATGACGATTCCCTGGATAATTATAGAAATGAACCTGTTTAAAATGTTCATCTGTTATTTCTTTATACACTAAATAAGAATTTACACCCTTGACAACATTGCGCGGGTAATGGTCGGTAAGGATAAATGGGTAAATGTAAATGATTTAGCGGTCGCAATGACGATTGATAGATGCTCACCAATAAAATAATTGATTAGCATGTTGACGATACATGAAGCTTGCTTTATACTATCATCATGATAGTGCATTAAATAAAGCGGAAAACAGAGGAAAAATGTCATCCATAGGAACGGTACTACTTAAGATACCCTTAGTGGAAGTTATTCTGCGAGGGGTTTTTTGTAAGCAGTATCACAAGCAGGCTTGCGATATGCAGGGGTATAAGATGATAAAAATTGTTATTATCATAAACGGCAATGGTGGTGTCGGCAAAGATACCCTGTGCGACTATATAGCATTACACTACGGAACAGTAAATGTTTCATCAATCACACCAATAAAGGAAATAGCGAAAAATCACGGATGGAACGGTCAACTCAAAGATCCGGCCTCCCGCAAATTTCTGGCCGACCTCAAAAAAACCTTCAGTGATTATAATGATCTGCCGACCATTTACCTAAAAAATGAATACGAGAAATTTTTACTAAGCGATAATCAAATCTTCTTTGCCCATATCCGCGAAGCAGATGAAATACAGAAATTTACGAATTGGGTTGATATTCCTTGCTATACTCTCCTAATAAGAAGAAGTGAAATAAGCAGCTGGGGTAATAAATCCGACGATGATGTAGAAAAATATGCCTATGATTATTATTTTGAAAATGACAAAGCTTTAGAAGAATCGCAGGAAGATTTTTACAAGCTGATAACTGATATGTTACAATGACAGACAAATAAGGAGCGCACAATGTATACATACTCAAGCCGTGTTCGTTACAGTGAAACGGACATAAACGGAAGACTTTCTCTCTATTCATTACTGAACTATTTTCAGGATTGCTCAACATTCCATTCGGAAGAAATCGGACTTGGCTACAAATACCTTTTGGAAAAGAATCTCCTTTGGGTAATGTCAGCTTGGCAGATTGTCGTTAACCGCTACCCTGATTTATGTGAAAACATCATCGTCGGAACGGCGCCATATGATTTCCGCAGTGTAATCGGCTATCGTAATTTTTGGCTCGATACCGAAACCGGCGAGCGATTAGCGTGTGCTAATTCCGTGTGGACATTAATAGATACAGCTAAAGGTCGTCCGGTTAAGCCCTCGGCGGAAATCGTAAACGGTTACGCGCTCGCGGAAAAAATACCGATGGACTACGCCGACCGCAAAATTACCATTCCGATCAGAGGTACCGCCTTATCGCCGATTGAGGTAAAAGCCCACCATTTAGATACCAACCATCATGTCAATAACGGAAAATACGTTAGCATTGCGATGGATTTGCTCGAAAAGCCTGATTGTGATATTTGTCAATTACGTGCCGAATATCGTAAATCGGCGTTGCTTGGTGATATTATGTATCCTGAAATTATCAACACCGAAAATACGAGCATCGTCATCCTTGCGGATAAAGAAGGAAACCCGTATTGCATTTCCGAATTTACCACTAAATAAGAACGGAGAAACAATGTTAAAATTAGGCGAAAAGCAATCCTTAAAAGTAGTCAAAGAGGTTGAATTCGGCATATATCTGGCGGCGGACAATCCATCTTCGCCCGACGAGCGGGTAATGCTCCCGATCAAACAAAAACCGGCGGCGATTAATGTCGGTGATTATTTAGATGTCTTTATTTACCGTGATTCCAAAGACCGCCTAATCGCGACTACTAATACCCCCCTTATTTCGATTTCGCAAACAGCCCGCCTACGCGTTGCAGAAGTAGCCAAAATAGGTGCTTTCCTTGATTGGGGACTAGAAAAAGACCTACTCTTACCTTTCCGTGAACAAACCCGAAAACTGCATCCCGGCGATCAGGTTCTTGTCGCTTTATATATTGATAAAAGTGACCGCCTTTGCGCGACAATGAAAGTCTACCACCACCTTTTTACCAATTCCCCCTACATCCCTAATGCCATGGTAACAGGCGAAGTATATGAAATCAGCGGAAATTTCGGCGCCTTTGTCGCCGTTGATGATAAGTACTCAGCATTGATTCCGCCTAATGAAATATATGGCGAACTTAAAGTCGGCGATATAGTCAACGCCCGTATCACCGCAATAAAGCCGGACGGAAAAATCGATTTAGCGATACGCCCGAAAGCATACCTAAAAATCGGCGATGATGCGGAAAACGTTTTCGCGATTATTTCGGCAGATTTTGCCGGCACCCTTCCATTTACGGATAAGGCATCCCCTGAGCAAATACGGGAAGTTTTTGCGATGAGTAAGAACGAATTTAAGCGCGCCATCGGCAATCTTTTAAAAGCCCAAAAAATAGTAATCAACGATAATAATATCCAAATCAAAAACTGCTCACGATAAACCATGAACAGCATTTGACGATGCTTTAAATTGACAAATCCATAGCTCCGCCTATGTGTGGATTGACCGATAATTCCATTGCTTTGCTCATCATATCGGCCATTGCTTCTCCCGAAGCTTCCGCCATATCAAGTTGTTTTCCTAACAGAGCAGGCCCGAGCGCATTGCTAAGATTTATCTTTGATAAGTTCATTGATAGTTCGGGTATGTCCATAAGCACCTCCAATCAACTATATTTTGGCATTTTCGCAAATTCTGCTTGCGAAAATGCATGGGGCATAATATCTATTATCGCTCATATATTCAATTAATGTATAGTCTTTTCGTAACAATAATTAATTTTTGGTCAAATTTCACAAAAAAAGATGAAATATTTTGCTAAAAAGCTAGATTTTTTAATAAAAATGTATTAAAATAGATAGAATCACAAGGGATTTTAATATACGAGGACTTAGGATGATTTCTAATCAAATTCTTAAAGATACTTTAGACGGATTAAAAGCTATTGCCAGAGTAGATTTTTGTGTAATGGACATTGAGGGTAAGGAAGTTGCATCCAGCGGCGGGGCGATGAGTGAATGTGCTTTCGAAGCATTTGAGTTCGCGCGTTCTATGGCTGATTCTCAGGAAATCCAAGGGCATCAATATTTTAAGGTCTATGACGATACTCAGGTTGAGTATGTCCTGTTGATTGACGGCGTCGGCGAAGATGTCTATACGATCGGGAAGATGGCGGCTTTCCAAATCCAGAATCTTCTGACTGCCTATAAAGAACGTTTCGACAAAGATAATTTCGTCAAAAATCTTTTATTAGATAACCTTCTTTTAATCGATATATACAGCCGCGCAAAGAAATTACATATCCTGACGGAAGCCAAGCGTATTGTTATGATGATAGAAACGGAGAATACCCGCGATAATAATACCTTAGAGGTAATCCGTACTATTTTTAGCGGCAATACTAATGATTTCATTACCGCCGTTGATGAAACAAACGTCATCATCGTAAAGGATTTAAGCGACGGTGACAAACCCAAAGATATTGAGAAAGCGGCGAAAAATATTGAAAGCATTCTTGAAAAAGAAGGGTTTAACGGCGCTCTTATTTCTTACGGCACCGTTTGTAACGAAATAAAAGATGTCAGTCGTTCCTATAAAGAAGCCAAAATGGCGATGGATGTCGGCAAAATTTTCTTCGACGAACGTAAAATTATCGCTTATAATAAACTGGGGATCGGCCGTCTTATTTATCAATTACCGATTCCTTTATGTAAAATATTTATTCGTGAAATATTCGACAATCGTACCCCTGATGATTTTGATGAAGAGACGTTGGTAACGATTGCGAAGTTCTTCGAAAACAGCCTGAATGTTTCGGAGACTTCACGGCAGTTATTTATCCACCGCAACACTCTTGTTTACCGATTGGATAAATTACAGAAAAGCACCGGACTTGATTTGCGGATTTTTGAAGATGCGATAACCTTTCGGATTGCTTTAATGGTAGTAAAATATATGCAGTATATGGAAAGCTTTGATTATTAAGAGTCTATACTGACTGATGATATTTGAGGTACGAAATGAGAAGTGAATCACGCAAACGCCGTAAAACCAAGCCGTCAGGTGATGATGTTATTATATCTTTAGAGAATGTCAGTAAAGCCTACTCCACAGGAGCACCTGCCCTTAATGGTGTAGACCTTCATATTAAACGCGGCGAATTTGTCTTTGTCGTAGGTGATTCGGGTTCCGGAAAATCGACATTGATTCGTTTGTTATTACGGGAACTTGTCGCCACATCAGGTTATATTAATGTAATGGGGTATGACCTAAGCAGGATCCGTCACCGTAAAATTCCAAAGTTCCGCCGCAATCTGGGTATTGTGTTCCAAGATTTCCGTTTACTAAAAGAACTGACCGTATATGATAATGTTGCCTTTGCGCAACGGGTCATTCAGGTGTCGGGTAAAGAAATCCGCCGCAATGTCCCCAGTATTTTAGCGACCGTGGGTCTGGCAGGAAAATATAAAGCGAAACCGCGCCAGCTTTCAGGCGGTGAACAGCAGCGGGTGGCTTTAGCCAGGGCTTTGGTGAACCGCCCGTCGATTTTGCTGGCGGATGAACCGACGGGAAATCTTGACCCGAAGAATTCCTGGGAGATTATGAAGTTGATGGAAAAAATTAACGAAAACGGGACAACCGTTATTATCGTTACCCATAATAGAGAAATCGTTAATACCATGCAAAAACGCGTTGTGACGATGAAACGTGGTGTAATTGTCAGCGATGAAGAAAGAGGGGTGTATCTCGATGAGGATTATTAGTACATTCTTCTACACTCTCAGGCAAGGTATTAAGAATATCGGCAGGAACAAGCTCTTTTCCTTGGCGTCGATTGCGACAATCGGTGCGTGTCTGTTTTTATTTGGTGTTTTTTATGCGGTTTTAATGAACTTTCAGAATATGGTTCAAGATACTCAGGAAAATATTCATATAACGGTATTTTATGAAGAGGGAACTTCCGAGCATCGAATTAAAGAAATCGGGACGACCATTTCATGGCGAACAGAAGTTTCGCATGTTGAATATGTTTCTGAGGAAGATGCCTGGACAGATATGAAGGAGAGTTTGGGTGAATATGCCGACTATTTTGGCGATGATAATCCCTTACGCGGTTCGATGAACCATATGGTTTATATCAATGACATCTCGAAACAGCATACTTTGATTACATACCTGGAATCAATTGATGAAGTCAGAAAAATCAACCGCTCAAATGTTTTAGCTGATGTTTTGACGGGAGTCAATGCACTAGTTGCTTATGCCACAGCGGGGATTATTGGGATATTGTTATTGGTATCAATTTTCTTAATCAGTAATACGGTTACGATTGGTATTTCGGTCAGGCGCGAAGAAATCAATATTATGAAATATATTGGGGCGACGGACTTCTTCGTCCGCTCACCATTCGTTATCGAAGGGATTCTGATCGGAATTATCGGCGCGATTATACCGCTTTTATTAGTTTATTTCCTCTATGAAAATGTTGTTGCGTTCGTTGTATACAATTTCGCGACAATCGCTTCAATTATTAATTTTTTACCTGTTGAATTATTGTTCAAGACTTTGATACCTGTTTCTTTTGGGATGGGCGCGGGAATTGGATTGATGGGCAGTATCACTACTGTCAGGAAACATCTTAGGGTTTAATTTGCTTCGGAGTGCATATGAGAAAAAGATTATTAAGTCTAAGCTTTCTTATCATAATAATAATTTTTTCTTTAAACATTGATGTTTATGATTTATTTGCGACGGGTTATACTAATGATAAAATTAAAGGCTTAGAGCAGGAAATCGCGAACAATCGCGATGAACGCAAAAAGCTTCAAGCGACCCTCTCCGATGTCCAAAGCATTAAGCAAAGACTAACTAATTCACGAAACGACCTTGCCCGCTTCATTGAGGAATTAGACAATAACTTAGAAATTATCGAAAATAATATCACCGAATTACTTGAATTAATAGCCCTAAAAGAAATTGAAATCGAAGATAAAACGCTTGAACTTGAGGAAGCTTTGGAAGCATTGCAAACGCTATATGAAGCAATGAAAGACCGCCTTAAGTTCACGTATGAGCAAGGCGAAACCCACTATATAGCTATTTTATTCAGCGGCGGAAATCTTTCCGAAATGCTTAACCGTGCTGACTACATCGAAAAAATGTCTCAGTATGACGAAGAAAAGTTAAACGAATTTATTGAGTATTCTAACTATGTCGCTTTATGCAAAGAGAATTTAGAGTTAGAAAAAGAGTTCCTTGATGAAGCAAAAGAAGCGGTCGAAAAAGAACGGGAAGCCATCAATCAGCTGATCGGGCAAAAAAAAGTTGAAATAGAAGCAATAAAGGGCGATATCGCCGCACAGGAAAGAGCAATTCAAGAATATGAAGCCGAAATCGCGGCTCAAAATGAGATGATTAAGGCTTTGGAAAGAGCCGCCGCCGAAGAGCGCGCCCGTTTGGCGGCGGAGAATGCCCGTAAATATGACGGCGGTAAATTCTCATGGCCTGTCCCTTCATCAAGAAGGATTACCGATGATTATGGCAATCGTATTCACCCGATTTTGAATGTACCGCAATTTCATAATGGAATTGATATCGCCGCTCCGACCGGTAATACTATTGTTTCCGCTTATCAGGGAAAAGTAGTTGCGTCTGCTTACTCTAGCACAATGGGTAATTATATTATGATTGAT
>WQST01000040.1 GCA_009787745.1 Lachnospiraceae bacterium | reverse complement strand
CATACCCTTAGTTTAACCCAGCGAAACTTATTAAATGTCGATGAAGTCAGGCGGGTTTCAAGACCGTATCAAATTGTTACCTCACGCACCCATCCGGCGATGATGTATAGCCCCGACCTCTCTAAGTGGCATTTTAATGAAATGCTTGGGCTAGGGGACAAAGAGCATAACCGGAAGCTTAGAGAAGAACGCGAGGAAAAGCGCCCGATTATTACCGATGTAACAGAACCAATGTCTTTATGGAATGTTTGGGTGTTTTATCAGAAAGAGTTAATGCGGAAAGCAGAAAATGACAAAGGAGGTGGTATGCCAAAATTTCCAGATGATGATTAACACTATAATAATGTAGGGAAAGGATTGAATCATGAAAACTAAAAACTTAATATTTACCGGCTTTAAGAAGCTGACGCTTAAGAAGCGATACCTTGTATCACTCCTAACGTCAGCTTTTTTCATGCTCTGTGTATCACTTCCGGTCTACGCATCCGATGTTGCAAACAGTAAGCTTGTCAAAGGTACGGAGAAACTTATTGGCGATGTTACGACATGGCTTATGGTGCTTGCGCCGATTGTAGCGGGACTGCTTATTATCTACTTTTGCATCCGTCGTTCCGCTGCCGATGAAATGGATCAGAAAAAATGGAATACCCGCATAATTGCAGCGGTTGTGTCATGTATCGGTGCGGTACTTGGTTCAGCGACCCTTAATCTTATTATCGGGTACTACAAGTAAGGAAACTATCAAACAGGCGGCGCGGTATTAAGTCGTGTTCTAGCCAAATTCATAATTATGGAGGTTTTACATGAAAAAAATGTTAAGAAGGTTAATGAACTTCGTTATGGCAAAAATTTCAGAAGCACAAATGATGATATTCCGCACAAAAGCAGTACTTGCAAGCAATAAGGCCGAGGGTTTCGTGGATACCGCTGTTAAAATCCTGATGGCGGTTGTAATCGGTGCGTTGGTGCTTGCCGGGCTTTATCTTTTGTTTAGCGCCACAATTCTTCCGACACTTACTCAGCGGATTCAGGATATGTTCAATTACAGAGGGTAAAAGATGGAGGGTTGCCATGAATAAATCATTCGGCGGCTTTATTATTTTGCTGATGGTTATAATGATTCTTTTTACTCCTTCAAACTATAACTTGTATAAATCCCCGCAGATAGTAAGCGGGGATTTGCCTTACCAAAATGAAACCATTACAGATGGTGAAAAAAACACTACCGATATCATAATCGGTATAATCATCGTTTTCATCATTATCTACATCATCTATTGTCTCGCCGAAGCGGGCAAAGAATCCATCGAAGGGAGGTGAAAAACCGGTTGGAAATTATTTTAGTTGTACTCATAGTGGCTTTGTTAAATGGAGCGATTGCATATATTGATTCGCTTCTTGAAGGGATAGTACCGCTTGCGCTAAATGCTGAACTTTATATGGGTACAGTATCGGGTACGAATATTGCATCAACTTTAACCAATGTCATGTTAGGCTTTGGTGTGTCACTAATTATCCTTAAGTTTATCAAAAAAGGGTTTGATACTTATGTGTTATGGAACGGAAGTGATGCGGAAGAAGAACCGTATTTTTTGGTTATCAACTTCATTAAAGCTCTTGCGGTCGCTATTTCGTTTCCTATTATATATGGCTGGGCGGCAAGTATCATAACCGATATGTCAAGCAAGATTCTAAATGCTGTCGGTGATGCAACAGGGTATTCGTGGTCGGCATGGGTTACAGGCATATCATCACTTGGTCTTGTTACGGCTATCTTCGGGCTGATATTTATAATCTGCTACTTTATGCTATATTTCCAGTTCTTAATGCGCGGTCTTGAAATGCTGATTCTGCGTGTGGGGATTCCGTTAGCGTGTATTGGTCTTCTTGATAATGACAGCGGTGTATTCAAAAACTACCTTGCTACATTTTCAAAATCAATGCTCTCGGTGGTGGTGCAAATCGCTCTCGCTAAACTTGGTGTCGGCCTGATGCTAAATATGCACGTATTTTGGGGTGTTGCTTCAATGGTACTCGCTTTAAAGACTCCACGCTTTTTATCTGAGTTTGTAATCCCGTCAAGTAGCAGTGGTAGTAGCGCTATCAATAATGTGTACCACTCGGTAAGGCTTGTAGGAATGGCGAAAACGATGATGAGATAAATGTGGAGGAAAATCTTGATATTAAAGATTAATCGGAGGATAGCTCATGACGATTGATGATATTTCTAAAGCGGTGTTGATTTTAGTTAGGCTTGGTGTTATTGCCCGCTTTGTATTCTGTATGATTAAACTTATTGGAGCAGATGAAGAAGCCAGTAAATATAAAAAACGCGCTAAAAATGCCGTTATTTTCTTAATTATTGCCGAGAGCGTCTGGGCTTTAAAAGACTTAGTATTTTACTATTACGGATAGAGGAAATGGAGGGAACAATGGAAATCAAAAGTAATTATAAGCATATTCAGGCACGGCAGTTAGGTTTTGACCGAAATGCTTACACGAGTGCTGATGAAGGTGATTTTTCAGGTATGCTTGTCATGAAAGTTTATGGCGATTTCTGCCTTCGCTGTTATTTTGAAACAGATGACGGAAGAAAATTAAAAATCACGGCATGGCAAGACCGGCGGACGAAGCGGTACGGCCCTCGTGCTAGTTTAGTTGATTTTAAAGCCATCTTACTAGGAACTAAGTGGGAAAACACAGTCGGGCTTAGCCAGACAGGTAAAGTAACCTGGAGGATGGCTAAAGAAATCGGGGGTGTCATAAGTGAATGAAAATAATACCCTATATATCCCGATGGGGGTGAAAACCGAGAATGAATTTTTCGCCGGTTTTGGGAAGAGAGAGTTACTTGAAGCAGCCATAGGATGCACATTCGCCTTGGCTGTTTCTTTTTTTATCTATCTTATAAGCGGTAACGTAACCAACACGATGATCTGCATCTTATCTGGTATCGCCGGGTCGATAATGATGTGTGTAAAAGACCAATATAATATGTCGGTTGTCGGTCAAGTCAAGAATTTAATCCGCTTTTACAAAAGCCAAAAGGTTTACCCGTATGTCTACGGCAAAGAATGGGAGGTGTACTAATGTATGCAGTTTATCCGATTTATTATCCGTCGGCGAAGTATGCAAGAGATAAAGGAGAGATAGAATTATGGCGGGAGTCCTTCAATATAAATAAGGAATGTCGGGATTTTATAAACGAAAAGGCATCCATCGCTCATTATGAAAGAAACTTAGCCGGATTTGCTCAAGAACTGGCAGATAATTTTGGGATTGAGCGGTCAATTTTCGTTATGGCACGGTTCATTATTAGAGCTGATTGGGATAAGCGATATGATGATGAAGTGAAAGCGAGAGCGAAATTGGTTGATTTTCAGGATATGAAAGAATGGCGAACTTTTTTAGATTCGGGTCAAGACTCACACAAGTTAGCCGACCATACACAGTCTTTGTACTCAGATGTCCATCCCTGCATTTTAAACTGTATTTTCCGTAATCTCATGAAAAGGGAGCAGGAACAAGTTAATCTACCATCTCCAGATAATGAACAAGAAAATGAACTTGATGAGGGGGTGGAACTTTGACATTTATTGATTTTTTTGCAGGCCTTGGCGGTTTTACCGCCGGGCTAACTCAGGCTGGATTTAAGTGTATCGGTTTTTGTGAAAAGGATAAGTACGCGATAAAAAGCTACCGTGCAATTCATGCACCGGATGAAAAGGAGTGGTTTAGTGATGATATTACAAAACTTAAAGCAAGCGACATCCCCTACGCAGACGGCTGGACAGCCGGATTCCCCTGTCAGGATATCTCCATCAGCGGAAAGCACCAGTCAGGGCTTGATGGAGCGCGGAGCGGATTATTTTTTGAAATTATTAGGCTCATCAAAAGCAAAGCTTCCGAAGATAAACCCCGATGGGTTTTGCTTGAAAATGTTAAGAACCTTTTATCAATCAATGGCGGCCGGGACTTTACGGAGGTTCTCTATCAGTTATCCGAAGCTGGGTATGACTGTGAATGGCAACTTATTAATTCCAAATCATACATTCCCCAAAACAGAGAACGAGTATTCATTATCGGACATCTTAGAGACGGACGTTCCCGAAAAGTATTTCCTATCGGAGCAGCAAACGAAAAAACTCCTATCGAACTTATAGGTGGCAGTCAGGGAAGCCGGGTTTATGACCCATGCGGCACTTCGGTAACGCTTACATCAGCAGGGGGAGGGGCTGGAGCAAAAACCGGCCTTTACCTTGTCGGGTTTAACCGGAATGAGGGGATTACAAAAGAAATAAGTTGCGCTTACACTCTCACCGCCAGCGATTCTCGCAGGATTAACCGTAATCAGACCCAAAACGCGGTTTTTTATGGTGACGAAGAAAATATGTGCTTCATTGATTTATCTAAGGAAGCACAGCTTACAGAAATAGCACGATGTTTGAAAGCTCGTTATAACTCCGGAATTTCCAACCATAAGGCTGATAATTCTGGAGTTTTCGTTTGTGCCAGAGCCGTCCTAACCCCAGACCGTGAAAACAAACGGCAAAACGGTAGGCGATTTAAGGATTGCGGCGAACCGAGTTTTACTCTTACTTGTCAGGACAGGATGGGGGTTTTTCTTTGCGATCCTGAAAATTGTAGCATTTATCTGAAAATAAGGGAAGCAACTAAAAAAGGATATGCTGAGGCTTGCCCCGGCGATAGCGTAAGTTTATCATTCCCCGGTAGCGATTCAAGGCGCGGGCGGGTTGGTAAGGGAACGGCACAGACACTCACCACTTCTTGCGACCAAGGAACGGTAACAGGTTTTGGGCGAATCCGTAAGCTGACACCGCTTGAGTGTTTTCGCTTGCAAGGGTTTACTGACGAGATGTTTTTTAAAGCCAGAGCAGTCAATTCGGATAATCAACTTTACAAACAAGCCGGTAACGGTGTAACAATTCCGGTTATTTATGAAATCGGAAAGAATTTATGGAGGGTATATTATGACAGTGAATAATGGAAATGTATTAAATGAAAATATCGAAATATTTATAAGGAATGATTTAACCGCTAAAATAGCCGATGAGTATCAAAAAGTATATGATGCCGCAACAGAGGACGATTTGACGAGTTTTCATTCTGAGGTTTACATTAAATACCAATTTCGCGATGCATTTTATGATTTACCTATTAATATTGAAACGGTAAGAGAACTTCTTAAAAAAGATAATGCCTTAGAGGAGGCTTACCAGTTCTATCTTGCAGATAATAAGGACGGTCAAGTTTACCTTGTGCTGTATGATTACCTTGATAGGGTAGAGTGTGATTATCTCGCGGGATTAGTGCATGAAAAAGTAAAGGCTGAGTATAGTGAGTTTATTAACGAAGTTATAAAACTGCCACCGAAAGAGATTGTCGAAGAAGCATATAAGATTGCTACCTTAACAGAGATAAATATTATTTTTGAACCGGAGATATCAGAGTTTAATAAAGAGCAGCTAACAGCGTTATTATCCATTGATGACCCATTATGGGGTGTATACCGCGAATGGCAGAGCCTTGATATAACATTTATGGACGAAATCATGAATGTTATCCGAGAAATGGCCGATTTTCAGATGGCTGAAAATGAAGCGGAAAACTACGATATTACCTCAAGCTTTGATGAGCAAGATGATGGGCTTGAGCCATGATTATCATAATAAAGGGTTTGCTATTTTCATCTTTGCTAATCATCGCTTCTATCACTGATATTAAAAGGCGAGAAATTGATAACTTCATACCAGTTTCGATTCTTGTTATAAGTTTAATCGGTTATGGCGGGTCGTTTAGCGGAGCGATGATAACCGCACTACCGTTCTTTATCCCCGCGATTGGTAAAGATAACTCAATTGGTGGCGGTGATGTAAAGATTATGTTCGCCTGTGGTGCTTTGCTCGGAATCGGGGGAGGATTTTTACAAACCGTCATTGCTCTACCGCTTGCTTTACTTTTCTCACTTGGGATTGTTATCAAAAAAAGATATAATCCACCGGGCAATAGGGAAACCTTAAAGCCTGAAAAAAGAATCGTGATACCTCTGGCGCCGTTTCTATGCGTCGGGGGTATTTTGTCTTATATCATAACAAATATGGGAGGTATATAACCTTGAATATCTTAAAGAACCGTACTATTTTAGGGCTTATCTCAATCGTCCTGTCACTTATTATCTGTTTTGGCTTAACACCGATGTTTAATAATGCGGTAAAATCGCAAGTTGAAATCATCCGCATGGTAAAAGACGTGAAACAAGGTGAAGTAATTACCGCCGACATGGTAACAAAGATAAAAGTCGGCGGTTATAATTTACCCACTGATGTGCTTAAAGAAATGGATAGTGTTATCGGTAAATATGCGAAGTATGATATGCAGTCCGGTGATTATATATTATACAGCAAATTATCTAATACTGCACTGACAGAGTTTCTCTATCTTCATGAGCTTGACGGAGCAAGGGAAGCCATGTCAATTACGATTAAATCATTCGCCGCTGGTTTATCAGGTAAATTAGAAGCCGGTGATATTGTCAGTATTATTGCTTCTGATGTTGGTGATTTTAGAGAAACCATCGCACCGCCGGAACTTAAGTATGTAAAAGTTCTGGCGGTGACAGACGGTAGGGGTTATGACAAAGCATATACAGATGACTCAAAGAGTGATGAGGAAAGAGAACTACCGTCTACTGTCACCTTGCTTGTCGTACCTACACAAGCAGTAGCTTTAGCCGAACTCGAAAATACCGGACGGATTCATCTAACTTTAGTCTATCGCGGTACCGAAGAAAATCGTAATGCATTCTTAGCGGTTCAAGATAAGTATCTTTTTAGCTTAGAATCAGAATCGAAAAATGATGATGAAACATATTTCACCGAAGAAAGAGGAAATATCGGCGGTCAGGAGGTGGTAACTGATGGAGAATAATATCATTGCCGTTTGGGGAAGCCCCTCAAGTGGTAAAACTGTCACCTCAATGAAGCTGGCAAAAGAGCTTGAAGCAATGAAGAAGAACGTAATTATTGTCTTTGCAGATATCTTCTGTCCTATGCTATCGACCATTATGCCGGGAATGGATGTAAAAAACCGGACACTTGGAAGCTTATTATCAAAGCCGCATATTAAGCAACTGGATATTATGCAGACCGTCATTCCGTATCCAAAACATGATTATGTCGCCGTGATGGGTTATAAAAACGGCGATAATATTTTCACTTATTCTGAATTTCTAGCGGAACGGGTTACAGAGTTTCTAAAGGAACTTAGGCAAGTAGCGGATTATATTATTATCGACTGCTCAAGCGTACTTACAGAGGACGGCTTTACAACGATTGCCTTACAGCAAGCCGATAAGGTGTTAAGGCTTCTAAATGCTGACCTTAAAGCGTACTCTTATTTTTCTTCACACCTTCCGCTTATATCAAGAGCAAAATTTAAAGCTAATGAACATATCAAGGTGCTGTCAAACATTAAGCCTTTACAGGAAGATGCCCTGTTTAGTTCGGTATACTGCGATATCATCTACACGCTAAACCATGTGAATGAAATAGAACCGCAGTTTTATTCGGCGAAGTTATTCGAAGCTTTATCCGGTAATGATGCTAAAAAGTATAATGCCGAAATTAAAAAAATGACAAGGGAGGTATTCGATATTGAATAGGAAATATAACTTATTTTTTGATGACGACGGTATCAGGAAACCTTTCCCCGAAGTCTTAAGTGAAGTACAGGAATATATTTCTTCTAAATTCTCGACCCTAATAGCCGAAAACCCCGATGAACAAAAAAAGCAGATATGCGCGTATATCGCCAAATATTTAACCGATTATCAGATCGCTGTTGATGGTTTTGACTTTGATGGTTTAATCGAGCGGTTGTATGTTGAGATGGCTGAGTTTTCATTCCTGACACAGTACCTTTTTTCAAAAGATGTTGAGGAAATCAGCGTAAACTCATGGAAAGATGTAAAGATAACTTATTCAAACGGTGAAATTTTACCGGCCAGTGAGCATTTTAATAGCCCTAGTCATGCTATTGATGTAATTCGCCGGGTACTTCACCAATCGGGAATGATTCTCGATTACTCTCAGCCAATCGTCCGCGGGCATTTATCTAACCGAATACGGATTACGGTTCTTGGAAACCCCATTACTGATGAGGATAAAGGGGTAGCCGCTTCAATCCGGATTGTAAACCCAAAACAGCTTGGAAGGAAAGACTTTATCAAAGGTAAAACCGCCACTGCCGATATGCTTGATTTTCTCTCGACCTGTTTACGTTACGGCTTATCAATGTGTGTTACCGGCGCGACTGGTAGTGGAAAAACCACAGTAATGGCTTGGCTCTTAACAACTATTCCCGACCATATGCGGATTTTTACGATTGAAAATGGTTGTCGGGAGTTTGACCTCGTTAAAGAGGATGCCGATGGTAATGTCGTTAATAATGTTATCCATACTGTTACGCGGTATTCGGATGACCCGAAGCAGAATATCGATCAGGAAAAGTTGTTAGAGTATGCCCTGACTTCAAACCCCGATATTGTTTGTGTTGGCGAGATGAAATCAGCTGAAGCGTTCGCCGCACAGGAAGCCGCTCGGACTGGTCACGCTGTTATAACCACTACTCATGCCAACTCTTGTGAAGCCACTTATAACCGCATGGTTACTCTCTGTAAAACAAAGTACGATATGCAAGATAAAACGCTTTATAACCTTGTCACCGAAGCCTTCCCGATAGTAATGTTCGCTAAAAAGCTAGAGGATAACAGCCGGAAGATAATGGAGATTACTGAGTGTGAAATCATGCCGGACGGCGAACGGAAAATCCGTACCCTATTCCGTTATAACATCACCGAAAACGCTGTTTCAAAAGGTCAGGTATCAATCAAAGGCGGGTTTGAGCGGGTAAATCCGATATCTGCGAGTTTGCAAAAAAGGCTTCGTGAAAACGGCATACCCTTAGATATCCTAAATAAAATGGCGGGAGGTGAACAATTGTGACAATCCTTTTATTTTTGGCATTTATCGGTCTTGTGACCGGAGGCTTTATGATACTTTCCTTATCGCCGTTTGAGTTTGCCGAAAGTATTACAAAAGTATTTTGTAGTCGTAAAAAAACCCTCGCACAGATGATAAAAGAAGCGACTAGCGATAAAAAGGTTAAAGGGATAAAGAAAACAATTCTTGAAACGAAGGAAATATTAGAAGTTACCGGAAAAAATCATTTATTCGGGACGCTGACGGTGTTTTCTATTATCTTATTTATCGCCGGTACGTTTTTCTCACTTATGCTTAATAACTTCCTGATGATACCGGTAATGGCGATTGGGTTTTCGATGTTGCCATTCTGGTATGTGATGTTCACAGCTAACTTTTATAAGAAACAACTAAATGCGGAACTTGAAACATCACTTTCTATCATCACGACTTCATATCTTCGAAGCGAAAATTTTATCTTAGCGGTTGAGGAAAATGTATCTTACTTAAACCCGCCAGTTTGTGATGTGTTTAAGCATTTTCTGGCACAGACTAACCTAATTAACGCGGATCTTCGGTTTGCTTTAGAAAGCATTAAGTTTAAAGTCGCAAATGAAGTATATCGGGAATGGATTGATGCAGTTATTGCCTGTCAGGAAGATAAAACACTTAAAACTACCCTCACGCCGATTATATCGAAACTATCTGATATGCGGGTGGTATCTGCGGAGCTTGATATTCTGCTCTATGAACCAATGAAGGAATTTATCACGATGGCGATTTTATTAGTCGGGAATATTCCGCTCATCTACTTCCTTAATAAAAGTTGGTTTGATACGCTGATGAATACTGTTGTCTGTAAGGGAGTTTTGGCTATTTCGGCGGCGGCGTTGTTTATATCGTTGGCGGCGGTAATAAGGCTTACAAGGCCGATTGAGTATAGGCGGTAATGGCTTATTTTATTTGGGTGGCGATTTTATATTATGCCGCTACCCGGCAATTTAGAAAGAAGGTGAATTATGTTAGGAATACTCATTCCGTTTTTCTTGTTTTTTGGAATAGGTACTTATTTTATTCTTGCCGGAATCCTTAAGGTTCCGACACTTGCGACCACCAAAGCAGTAATTGCTGTAACGCGCAGGGAAAAAAAAGAAGCTAAATCATTTGAAGCAATTGTCTTTGACCTTGCGGTAAAGCTGTCTATCTTTATCAGGATAAACGATTACAAAAAGCGAAAGATGATAGCAACACTTAAATCAGCGGATATAAATATGTCGCCGGAAGTCTATACGGCAAAGGCTATCGTCAAGGCGGGATTAATACTAATTCTTGTTATACCGTGTTTATTATTATTTCCGATTGCGACACCGGTTTTCTTGCTTTTGGCGGTTGCGGTGTTTTTTAAGGAATATCAGGCGGCTGATGAAACCGTAAAAAATAAACGGGAAAAGATTGAATCGGAATTACCCCGTTTCGTTAATACCTTAACGCAGGAGTTAAAGGCAAGCCGGGATATCTTATCCATTTTTGAAACTTATCAAAAATATGCGGGTAGCGCGTTTTGGACAGAACTTGAGATAACTATTGCCGATATGAAATCGGGTTCCCATGAAACGGCGCTTCAAAGATTTGAGGCCAGAATGGGTAGTTCTCAGCTATCTGACGTTATACGTGGTCTGATTGCTGTCATGCGTGGTGATAACGGAATTGTATATTTTCAGATGCTCGCACATGACCTAAAGCAGCTTGAAATCCAAAAACTTAAGATGATTGCCATGAAACGACCCGGTAAAATCAAAAAGTATTCGTTTTATATGCTAATGTGCTTTTTATTTATGTACCTTGCGATTATTGGAGTGGAGATTTTCGAAGCTTTTGGAAACTTATTTTAGGAGGTGGCTTTGCAAAAAATATTTAGAAAAGTTAATAGTGAACATAATTCGTTTCTGAAAAAAATGGAAATTATGCTAAATACGCTAAAATCGAAACGAGGCGAGGGGTATGTGGATGTGGTTGTTACTGTTTTAGTAATAATGCTTTTCGTAGCACTTGCGGTCAAAGTATTTCCTGTTTTTATTATGAAAAATCAGCTTGATACCTTTGCAGATGAGATTGTCCGTGAGTTTGAAATTATTGGTAGAGTCGGTAGCGAAACCACATCACGGGCAAATCAGTTAAAAACGCAAATCGGTATTTCACCTAATATATCTTGGAGTAGAATCGGCAATGTTCAGCTAAATCAAGAAGCTACGGTAACGCTTACTCTAAGTTATGATATCGGATTCTTTAACTTTGGCTCATTCCCAATTACACTAACGTCGAAAGCGACCGGAAAGAGCGAGGTTTATTGGAAATGATGAAACGAGTTAAAAAAATCCTAAAAAGTAAAAAAGCTATGTCCTACCCTTTGGGGATTGCCATCGCTCTCTCGATCGTTATTATTTCATGCGGAGCATTTGAGTATTTACGGCTTATGATAATCGTACAGGGGGTTAGGGATAGCGTACAGTCAGCCATTATCTCGGTTTCCACTGGAAATTATTCTGAGGTTTATCAATCACTCCGCGAAGGGTATAGCGGCGGGTATGTCAATGAGGGTAGCGGGTTTGGCGAGCAACTAAATACCGGGAATGTGTACTCCAGACTTAGTACACTCTTAGGCTTAAAGCGAGATGGTGCATATTATATTAAGTATGCAAACGATGATGTAATGGAGTATCGTATTTCACAGCTTAAAATTGATATCAAGAACGCTCCATTTACTCCATCAGACCCAAGCAGTTCACAAAAATTTAGTGCCGAGGCTACTATTTTTCTTGAAGTACCGCTTTCTTTTGGGTGGTCGAACTTACCGCCAATGCAGATTAAGCTAAATTGTAAGGCAGGTTGGATTCCGAAGTTCTAGTGCTACTTTTATGCGCTTTTAACGAGTAGATGAATGATTGAAGCCAAAAGTTTGTGCGCTATTGCGACTGGACGATTATCGTAGTATATTGTAAAATATACTCAAACAGATTCATAACATACGTTATTTAATTATAAACAGGAGGAAGCTTATGATTAAAACTAAAAAAATGATGACTATTTTAGGACTTTTGACTATCACAGTTATACTTATCGGGGTTATTTTCATCTTATCACAGCCGCCGAAATATGTAGATACCAGTACGATATCTGATGAAATAATGGAGGATATCACCGCAAACGATATTAATTCTGCGGAAAAAGAATCAGAAATAACACCCATTGCAATTACCGAACCTGATCCGATAGAATCGGCTGATAATACTGATGAAATCGCTCTCACACAAGAAGCGGATAAACCCGAACCGCCTGAGTTACCTGATACTGCCCCTCAAGAAGAAAACAGCGATTCAGTGACACCGGAAGATGTGATAGCGCATGAAGAAGCTGACCCCGCGCTTAAAGACCCAACTAAAAAACCGGATGTAACCACGCCGCCGGTAACAGGAAAAGCACCGGAAGAGCCTAAAGGCGGTTCCACTAATGAAAAGGGCGAAGTATATGTTCCCGGTTTCGGGTGGGCTGTGCCAAGTACCTCAGTAGGTGAAGTGTCAACATCAGACGGCGATTGGAATAAAATAATCGGATATTAATGTAGAATATTCATATAAGAAGGAGCAGGCTTTCGGGCTTGCTCTTTTTGCATGGGAGAAACGCATGAAAAATAGAATAATATCTTTATTGACTGTAATTATTATGTTGCTTTCATTACAAGCAACAGCTTTTGCGGTTGGCGATTCAAACGTAGACGGTGGCGGCGGAGATATGGGAAGCGGCACAAGTACCGATACATGGACACCTGGACATGACGGAGTGAGGGTATCGGTAGTTGATGCACTAACCGAGTCAGTCATGGGGACGCCGATTGATTATACGAATATAGTTCCTGATAGTATCTTTCATTTTGGAAAACGCTCTAAAATCCATTACCGAAACGGAACTTCAATTGCTCTGATGGCTAGTTTATACAATTATAAAAATCCCGAAACAGCATTACCTCGAATTATTAGTAGTGCAAGTGTCACAGCAAGCATGGAAGCAATCAAAGCTTATTTTTGCTCCGAGGGAGCGGCAAAGATGATTGCTAGTGATTTTGGTATATCTTTCGATGTTCTCACAAGCGGCAGATATAAATTGCTGATAGAACCGATTGCATATTTTAAGTTTCAAGGTCTTAATTTCGGTATGACCGCTCATGAAGCCGCCTTATACGACCAACAGTTGAGCGGCGGTCTTAGGAGTAAAATGGTAAGCTTATCACATCAAAACCTACCTCTTGCGATGTTCCTTGAGCGCCCGGACTTAGGGTTTCCGGCTTATGGCGGAACAACAACCGGCAGACAATCAAATGATACAATCCTTACTTATTTAGGCTTGGGGACAGTCACATATGCAGAACTTGAAACAACACCAGAACCACAAACTTATGATATAGAATACCGGGTAAACACCGAAGTCATAACGGCGGTCTTTTTAAGTACAACACGAGAAATAAACCCCGACAGCCCTGCAACCGTTACCTTTAATGCAGCCGGGCGAACATATACGATGAACAATATCGTCATTCCCGCCGGAGAAAGTCAGGTTGTTTGGTGCAAATGGACTACACCCATGACTGAACAGATTGTAACGATTTCGGTCAATACGAATAAGGGGACATTAAGTACCAACCGTATCACCGCGAAAATCGTAGACCTCGACCAAAACCCGCCACCTGACCCGAAAGCAGATGACAGAAATAATAGTTTCAGTGCGGTTTCCGCGCCGAGTAAAGAGCAAAAAACATCAGCAAGGTGGACAGTCTGGTGGGCAAGATGGCATCCATTTTGGGAGTGGGAAGCTGATTGGCGCTGGGTTGCTGATGTCAGATGGGTTAGTGATGTTCGCTGGGTGTCAAACTGGCAATGGGTAAGCGGCTCTTATGTAGATAACGGGTATTGGCATGATTATGGCTATAACTACGACTTTGGTAGGTGGGTTGATTTTGGCAAATGGGTGGATAACGGTTGGTATGACTTCTTTTTAGATATATATACCGCAAGCCTTTCCGCTTCAAGTACAGTTAGGCCTGATGCTAAAGTGCCAACAGCAAACGGATCTACCATGAAAAGCGGATATGGTGTAA
>WQST01000039.1 GCA_009787745.1 Lachnospiraceae bacterium | reverse complement strand
ATTATATCATGATTTCCTTCGGAAATCATGCCCTCCGGGGGATGCGCACTAAAACCGCGCCGATATAATGACTAACGTCATTATATCATATTGACGCGGAAGTAGCAATTTGCATTTGGGAATATATTTTAGTATACTGGTTACGCGGCATACGATGTTTTGGAAAGGTAGGTTTATTTATGGAGTATCGGGAAAGAAAACGGTTGTTATTTTTGGGATTGCCTTGGACGTTTACGGTTTATCGGTTGAGTGAGGATATGGTTTCGGTTAAGGCAGGTTTTTTCCGGACAGTGGAAGATGATTGTTATATGTATAAGATTCATGATGTGAAGCTGGTTCGGGGGTTGGTTGAGCGGATATTTGGGTTGGGGACGGTTATTTGTTATACGGGGGATAAGACGCACCCTGAGAAGCATTTATCTCATATTAAGAATGCGCGGGAGATTAAGGATTTTATCTTGGATGCTTCGGAAAAGGCGCGGGTTAAAAGGCGGACTTTACATACGCTTGATATTGGGGAGAGCGGGCTTGATGTATTGTAGCGGCTATGTTAGTCAGCATTCTCTTTAGAGTGATTTTCCTTACTAAGAAGATGTTCGAAAAATAGACCGGCGAAAATCCAGTTGGGTAGGTAATCAAGGCGGACGATATTCTTTATGTGCCATTTTGAACGGGTGTAATCCCAGGGGCAGATTTTTTTGTTGGAAAGGATGGCGCCTGTAATATATTCACCGAAGAGGATGAGGGCGGCATAAGTCACACCTCTGAGTAGCAATGGTTTGCCGCGGAGCAGACGAAATAGCGGTTTTAAGAAGGCGATACAGGCATAAATGGGGAACATCCATAGTGAGGTGTGTCCCATTAGTTTCATATTTCGGCGTCTTAAAGAGTTGGCGGCGGTAAAAATTATTTCGAGGCACCATCCCGCGACACCGCATTTGATTAGGTCTTTGATAAAGTTTTTCATATGTAGTAGTATTATACACATCACGGGTTTGTATACAATGTATTAAGAATATTTCCGCTTGGAGCAGTAAGGATGACATATAAAGAAGCAATAGAATATACAGGGCGGATTACTAAATTGGGGATTGTTCCCGGCCTTACATCAATTTCTGAACTTTTGCAGCGGTTAGGCAATCCGCAGGAACGGCTCAGAATTATTCATATCGCGGGGACTAACGGTAAGGGTTCGGTGTTATGCTTTATTTCGTCTGTTCTGAAAACGGCGGGATATCGGACAGGGCGCTTTTTTTCGCCGTCTATTTCTAAGTATCATGAAAGATTTCAGATTAACAACCGCATGATATCGAAAGATGATTTTGCTTTTTATCTGGCGGTTATCAAGGAAGCCGCAGACGGAATGGTAGCTCAGGGGCTTATGCATCCGACGGCTTTTGAGATCGATACGGCGCTGGCATTTTATTATTTTGCGGACAAAAAATGCGATTTGGTGGTTCTTGAAACAGGACTTGGCGGAACTTCTGATGCGACTAATGTGATAAAAAAGCCGCTTTTATCGGTGATTACCCCGATTAGTTTAGACCATGCCGACATACTGGGAAAGACGTACCAAGAGATTGCCGGGCATAAAGCGGGGATTATCAAAGCGGGGGTTAATGCGATATCCGCCGCCCAGCGTGATGATGTAATGGCGGTAATTAAGAGGAGATGCAGTGAATGCGAAAGTAGGTTAATGGTTTCGCCGCTTTATGAAATTAAACTTAATAAACAGAAGAAACCTGATTATCAGGCGAAAGTTTTTCCGCAGATATTTTCTTATGGTAATGGGGGCGGGTTTCGGATCAATATGGCGGGGGATCATCAAGTAGATAATGCGGTTTTGGCGCTTGACGCGGTTACGGTTTTAAAAGAGCAAGGGTTAAAAATTAGTGAAGCGGCTGTTAAAAAGGGGCTTCGCGATGCGTTCTGGCAAGGTCGGTTTGAAATGATTCATGACAAGCCGCCATTTATAATAGATGGCGCCCATAATGTCGATGCCGCCGTAAAACTTGCTAAAACTTTAAAAAATTATTTTACAAATAAGCGAATCATTTATATAATGGGGGTATTGTCGGATAAAGATTATGTGAGTATTATTGCCGAAACTTATGCGATGGCGGAGCATATTATTACGGTTACGCCCCCGAATCCGCGCGCGCTTAACGGTTATGATTTGGCGATGGCGGTTAATAAATTCCATCCGCAGGCGACGTGTGCCGACAGCATTAGGGAGGCTTGCGAGCTGGCGTTTTTATTAGCGGGAAAAGATGGGGTGATAGTCGCTTTCGGCTCACTTTCGATTCTTGACGAAATTAAGAAAGGGTTACTTTTAACGGCGGAGCGTAAATAGTATCGGAAAGGCATCTTAAAATGATCGACAATAACAAGATTGAAGCGGCGGTTAGACTTTTATTAGAAGGAATCGGTGAAGATCCGACCCGTGAAGGGTTGATTGAGACGCCTGCGCGGATTGCGCGGATGTATCAGGAAATTTTCGCAGGGATGGGTGAAGATGCCGAAACTTATTTGCGCAAGACTTTTGTTGCTCCTAATAATGAAATGATTGTTGAGAAGGATATTATTTTTTATTCGACTTGTGAGCATCATATGATGCCGTTTTTTGGGAAAGCACATGTTGCTTATATTCCGGACGGGCGTGTTGTGGGATTGTCGAAACTGGCGCGAACAGTAGAAACCTTTGCTTGCCGTTTGCAATTACAGGAACAATTAACGGCGGAGATCGCTGAGGCTCTGATGGTGCATTTGAAGCCCACGGGGGTAATGGTGATGGTTGAAGCCGAGCATTTGTGCCTGACGATGCGGGGGGTAAAAAAGCCGGGGAGCAAAACGATAACAACTGTTACGAAAGGTGTTTTCGTTGCTGAACAACGGTTGCGGGATGGGTTTTATCAAATGATTAAAGGATAAGAGCATGATTATTGGGAATAAAGAATTTCATATTGGTAAAAAAACATATATAATGGGAATCCTGAATATTACTCCGGATTCTTTTTCTGATGGCGGGTTATATAACAAAGACGCATATTTAAAGCGGGCGGATATAATGTTGAAGGAAGGTTGTGATATAATCGATGTCGGCGGCGAATCGACCAGGCCGGGTTATGAAATGATTAGTACCGATGAGGAGATTGAAAGAGTAGCGCCTGTTATTGAATGTCTGTTGAATCACTTTGATGTGCCGGTTTCTCTTGATACATATAAATATGAGGTTGCGAAGGTCGGTATTGAAGCAGGGATTTCTTTGATTAATGATATCCGGGGCTTGAAGTATGACTCTAAGATGGCGAAGCAGATTGCGGAGCATAATGTTGCGTGTTGCCTGATGCATAATAGAAACATATCGATAGGATTAAATCATGATTTAATAGATGACGTAAAGGACGAATTGGCAGAGTCCGTAAATTTGGCGAAGTTATCGGGCATCGGACTAGATAAAATTATCTTGGATCCGGGGATTGGTTTTGGTAAGAGCTATGAAGATAATCTGCTGGTGCTTAATAATTTGGCGGCGTTTTCGGAACTTGGGTTTCCGTTACTTTTGGGCGCCAGCCGTAAGTCGGTGATTGGCTTAACGCTTGATTTGCCTGTGGATGAGCGGATTGAAGGGACAATAGTAACAACTGTTATGGCAGTTATGGCTGGGTATACGTTTGTCCGTGTTCATGATATTCAGGGTAATAAAAGGGCAGTAAAAATGGCTGAGGCGATAAAAGATTCGGCAATGGAGCGGCTTGGGTAATATAATGGAGTGTTAGTTAAATGATGATTTATCAAGATGAAATTCGTATAAATGAACTTGAATGTTTTGCATATCATGGGGTTCACTCTTATGAAAATGAGAAGGGGCAGAATTTTTATGTTAATGCTTCTTTATATACGGAAACACGTTCGGCGGGGATTGGTGATGATCTTTCATTGACGGTTAATTATGGGGAAGTAATGAGATTTATTACGGAGTTTATGATACAGGATACGTTTAAATTGATTGAGACGGTTGCGGAGAAACTGGCGGTAGGGATATTACTTAAGTTTCCGCTTGTTAATAAGCTGGATTTAGAAGTTCGCAAACCAAATGCTCCGATTGAACTTAAGTTTGAATCTGTTTCTGTAAAAATAACACGTGGTTGGAATATGACGTATGTGGCTGTCGGTTCGAACTTAGGTGATAGTGAAAAGTTGATTGCGGATGCCGTTGATAAAATTACGGCACATCCGTACATTCGTGAATTTAGATCCTCCGCGCTTTTTAAATCATCCCCGTATGGGGTTGCGAATCAGCCTGATTTTTTGAACGGTGTTTTTTCATTTCGGACATTGTTAATGCCGGGAGAGTTACTTTCGTTCTTAAAAGGTTTGGAGCAGGAAGCAGGAAGAGTAAAAAGCGTCCATTGGGGGCAACGGACGCTTGATCTTGATATTCTTTTCTGGAATGAGTTGGTTATGAATGATGAAAAGCTTACAATCCCTCATCCCGATATGCAAAACCGCGATTTCGTGCTGAAACCATTAGCCGAGTTATGCCCGTATTTAAAACATCCTATTCTCAATCTAACGATTAGGCAATTGCTTGATGAGTTGAGTGATAAATATATATCCTCTTAATCCTCACTTGCGGTCATTAGTTGACCGCGACAAAACGTTCGGCGAATTTGTCCCCGCCGCAGACGTGACGGTCGTCATCGCCTTCAACGATGATATAATCGCCTTCATTTATAAATATCAGACCGCGTTTAGTCGAAAGGAAGGGGCATACGATATGACCTTCACCTTCACTTTTATCAATTTTGACCAGACTATCAGTATTAATCCATCCATGTGTCACAATTTTTGACAATGATTGAAAGCCGTCTTCCAAACCTTTATCAACTTCGTATTTTTCTGCGACCACTTCAAACGATGCACGTAGATATTTCTTCATTTAATTAACCTAACCTTTCTCCAAAAGCTTCCCTTATATATACGAGTTTGGTATATATCGCTATATGGTTATATTATATTTCATATTGTTAATATTTGCAAATAATTATTAAAACATTTATAATAAACGAGGTAAATAGTGAATGATATTGGGTTCACGGAATGCTGAGGAGATAATTATGTCAACCAATCATTACGATTATTTAATCGTTGGCTCTGGGTTGTTTGGGGCTGTGTTTGCTTATGAAATGAAAGAAAAGGGGAAAAAGTGCCTTGTTATTGAGAAGCGCGGCCATATTGGCGGGAATATCTATACCGAAGATGTTCGCGGCATTCATGTGCATCAATACGGCGCCCATATTTTTCATACAGCTAATCGGGACGTTTGGAATTATGTCAACCAATTTGCGGTTTTTAACCACTATATTAACTCACCGGTCGCGGTTTATGAAGATAAGCTTTATAATCTGCCTTTTAATATGAATACATTCTATCAGTTGTGGGGAGTGAAGAAGCCTGAAGAAGCGAAAGCGGTAATTGCGGCACAAATCGCGGATTTAGACATCGGTGAGCCGGCGAATTTGGAAGAGCAGGCCCTAAAGCTGGTTGGGCGGGATGTTTATGAAAAGTTGATTAAGGGTTATACGGAAAAGCAATGGGGGCGCTCTTGTCAGGAACTTCCCGCGTTTATTATCAGGCGCTTACCCCTACGTTTTACTTATGATAATAATTATTTTAACGACCCTTATCAGGGGATTCCGAATGGCGGATATACGCAGATGATTGAAAAAATGCTGGCGGGGACGAAGGTTTTAACAGGTATTTCATATAAAGATTTTACGGCAAGCGGCGGCGCGGTTTTTGATAAGATTCTTTATACAGGGATGATTGATGAGTTTTTTGATTTTTCGTTGGGGCATTTGGAGTATCGCTCGCTTAGGTTCGCGACGGAGGTTATACCTGAGACAGATAACCTACAGGGGAATGCGGTGGTTAATTATACTGAGCGGGATATTCCCTATACGCGGATAATCGAGCATCGTCATTTCGATATCGCATCCGCGCTGAAGCCCGGAACAGGGACGGTGATAACGAAGGAGTACCCCGCCGATTGGAAAGCGGGAGAGGAGCCGTATTATCCGATCAATGATGAGAGGAACGGCGCGTTATTTGTAAAGTATCAGGAGCTGGCGAAGAGCCGAAAGGACGTAATTTTTGGCGGGCGGTTAGGTCAATATCAGTATTTTAATATGGATCAGGTTATTGAAGCGGCTCTCAAAACGGCGAAAGAGCAAATTTGAGATTTTTTTCCATAAAAGAAGCGGTTGGTGTTCGTAAGTTGAGTAAAGCTGTTGACATTTGCATAGGAATGAAGTAGCATTTATTTAGTGGTTAAACGCATTAATGCGTTAAAGTGTAAAGACACTGCTTTGTTCGCAAAAGGAGGACAATATGGCAAATATTAAATACTATACGGGAGAAAGCATTCCCTTAGAAATGCATAAAGTCAGGATTATTCAAAAGCTTCACCTGTTACCGATTGAAGAGCGTTTGGAATCATTGAAAGGCGCCGGGTTTAATACCTTTTTACTTAAAAACCGCGATGTTTTTCTCGATATGCTGACGGACAGCGGTGTCAACGCGATGAGCGACCGCCAGCAAGCGGCGATGCTGATGGCTGACGACAGTTATGCGGGTTCGGAGACATTCTACCGGCTGGAAGAAAAATTAGAAGAAATTTTTCGGACGAAATATTTTTTGCCTGTCCATCAGGGCCGTGCGGCGGAGAATATTATTAACCGCTCACTGATTAAGCCGGGTGATACGGTGCTGATGAATTATCATTTTACGACTTCGAAATCGCATGTTGTCGTAAACGGCGGGCGGGTTGAGGAGTTGATTTCCGACGCGGGGATTCAGGAAGAAAGCGACCTTCTCTTTAAAGGAAATATGGATATCGGGAAGCTTAATGAAGCAATTTCAAGGCTCGGTGCGGAGAATATTCCGTATGTGCGGATGGAAGCGGGGACGAACTTAATCNGCGGTCAGCCGATCTCGATTGCGAATATGCGCGAGGTTACGGAAATTTGTCAGAAGCATAATATTATTTCACTGCTTGACGCTTCCCTTTTAGCTGATAATCTCCATTTTATCAAGGTAAGGGAAGATGAGTTCAAAGAAAAATCAATCCTCGAAATCACACAAGCGATTTCAGAGCTTTTCGATTTGATTTATTTCTCGGCGCGTAAGTTAGGTTATGGGCGCGGCGGCGGAATAATTACCAATAACCAAAAGCTTTTTGACCAGATGAAAGAGCTGATTCCGCTTTATGAAGGGTTTATGACTTATGGCGGGATGTCTGTTCGCGAGATGGAAGCTTTGACGATCGGTTTAGATGAGACGATGGATGAGGATATGATTAATCAGGGTCCGCAGTTCATCGCGTTTATGGCGGATGAGCTTACAAAACGCGGGATTCCGATCATCACACCGCCGGGTGGTTTGGGCTGTCATTTGAATGCGATGAAATTTTTGGAGCATGTTCCGCGTCCTGAGTACCGCGGCGGCGCATTGGCGGCCTCTGTATATCTTTGCAGCGGTGTTCGCGGAATGGAGCGCGGGACAGTTTCGGAAGACCGAAATCCTGACGGTACCGATCACTTGGCCAATATGGAACTTTTGCGCCTAGCTTTACCGCGCCGTGTGTTTACCATGTCACAGGTTAAGTATGCGGTTGACCGGATTGCCTGGCTTTATGACAACCGTCACTTGGTCGGCGGGCTTCGTTTCGTCGAGGAACCCAAGGTTCTTCGTTTCTTCTTGGGACGTTTGGAAGCAATTGGGACTTGGCCGAATGAATTGATGAAAAAGTTCCGCGATGATTTCGGGTCAAGTCTTTGACAATATAATGCTATAATTTGGCAATATAGTGCAAAAAATACGTTCGAAGAGGCTGTAATAAAGCGTTTTTCACTTTACAATTTTTCGTAATGATGCTATAATAGTTAAGATATTGTAATTTTATGTCACGAGATTAAATCAGGAAAATACTATGGCTGATACGAAAAATTTAGAAAAGTATTTACAGCATTCAATAACTGTAGAGATACTGACGGATTGCAATAAAACTTTTGTAACCGCCAGTAAAGCTTTTTATGATATTTTTAAATATACCGAAGAAGAGTGCCGTAATTCGAACACTATTCATTTCCGGATTTTTTCGGAATGGACCTTTCCGTCATTGGAAGGGCTTATGCAAGATGCGATGTCTCAGGGCGTCTCGGAAACGATAATTATTCCGCTCAATACGAAGAGCGGCGACAGTATCGATACATATCTGCGTTGCCGAATGGTTGAGGACGGCGAGTACTTGATTTGGTCAGCGCAGGAAGTGCGCATTTCCAATCTGACCGAACAAGAGATGGTTGAAAATATTACAGATTTACGTTTATCACAGTTTAAGATTAATTTTGCCCTTGAGTGTGCTAACGCAGTTAGATGGGAATACCAGAGAGAAACAGATTTTATATGGTTCGGCGAAGAATTTTATAAGATGACGGGATTAAGCGGAACCAATTGGGACTATAAGTTTTCGACTTTTGCCGAAACCGTTTTAGCGCCATATGTAGACGAAATTAAGGAACAAATTGCGGAGCTTGAGGCAGGTACCAGAGAGATGCTCTCCATTATCCTTAATTTCGACGGTGCTAACGGCGAGTCATTCTGGTATAATATCCGCGGTAAATTTTTTGATCGCGACCAAGGCATCGTATACGGTGTTTCGATTAACATCAATGAACAGAAGAAAATGGAAAAGCGCCTTTGGGATATGGCTTACCGCGATGATATGACGGGTCTTTACCGAATGGGTTATGTAAAAGATATCTTCGCGAAACGAATTGACGGAATCAGGCTCAGATATCCCGCCTTTATGGTTCTTGATATCGCAGGTTTCAGTAATGTCAATGAAGCTTTCGGGCATGATCGCGGCAACCGCGTTCTTTATCAGGCATCGCGGCGTTTGACGGAACTATGTAAAAGTGAGATTATTGCCCGCGTCAATGGTGATGAGTTCCTGATTGTTTTTGATAATGTTGACGATCAAGAACGCTTGCAAAAAGTTGCCGAGGACATTATCACCAGTTTCCGTAAACCTGTGGTTGAAGGCGGAAATGACTTTTTCCTAGCGTTTAAGATCGGCATTACGGTTCCCGGCGAGGAAAAAATTGATATTCACCGTCTGGGCATTCACTTACAGGATGCGGAAATTGCCCTTCAACGCGCTAAACAAGATGGGCGTAGCAGTATTTGTATCATTAACAATGATATCCGCAAAGATACCGATGAGTTATTAACTTTATCGTATGAATTACATAAAGCAGTTGAAAATAAAGAGTTTACCGTATATTTCCAACCCATAATTCTTAATAAGACCAAGAAACCGATTGGTTGTGAAGCGCTTGTTCGTTGGGTGCATCCTGAGAAAGGGATTATTTCTCCGATGCGCTTCATCCCTATTGCGGAAGAAATAGGTTTGATTATCGCGATTGGTGATTTTGTCATGGAAGAATCACTAAAGCATCTGCGTAAATGGATTTCATTTGACCCCAATTTCTATGTTTCAGTAAATGTTTCGTATATTCAGTTCGTTTCGCTCGGATTTGTTGAACGGGTGAAAGAACTTGTGACGATGTATAAGGTTCCTTATTCTGCGCTTGTTATTGAACTGACGGAGAGTATTTTTATTTCGGATATTGTGCAAATGACGGAATGTTTATCGGAACTTCGCGATTTAGGAATCAGGGTCTCACTTGATGATTTCGGCACAGGTTATTCTTCGCTTAGTTATTTGAAGCGGATTCCGCTTGACAATCTAAAAATTGACCGGGAATTTTTACTTGATGTTTCGGGAAACAATTCGTCAGCTTCGATTTTACGGACGATTATTTCTTTGGCACGTGACCTTAATCTTTCGATCACTGCCGAAGGGGTTGAAACCACGGAGCAGATTTCGTTATTAGAGGAGTATGGCTGTGACCTTTTGCAGGGTTACTATTTTTCGCGCCCGGTGCTTTCGGAACAGATAGATGAATTTTTGTCGGAAATAGAGGTGGCTCATGATTAAGAATATTATATTTGATATTGGGAATGTTTTGGCGGGGTTTGTGTGGAAGGATTTTTTTGCAAGTTTCGGATTCAGTGAGGAAATCAATGGGAAATTGGCGGCTTGTACGGTGCTTGGACCGTTATGGTCGGAGATGGACCATGGGATTATGAATGAGCAGGAGATTATTGCGGCGTTTAAACTGTATGATCCTTCTATCGCGGATGAAATTGATATCGTTTATAATAATCTTAACGGGATGATTGCCCGCTATGATTATACGATTCCTTGGATTAATGAACTTAAGGGGCAGGGATATAAGGTTTATATTATCTCGAATATTTTTGGGAAGATGATGCGGGATTGTAAAGAGGAACTTGATTTTGTTTCGCTTGTTGACGGAGCCGTTTTGTCTTATCAGGAGAAGATTATTAAACCTGATTCCAAGATTTATCGGCTGTTGCTTAATCGGTATGGGCTTAACCCGACGGAGTGTGTTTTTATTGATGATATGGAGAGGAATGTTTGGGCGGCACGGAATGTTGGTATTCCCGGGATTGTGTTTGAGTCTTATCAGCAGTGTTATTTTGACCTTAAGCGGATGTTGTGCAGTGATTTTGCCGGGAGGGATGTTGTGATTGAGGCGGTGAAGAGGCTTGCGTGAAGCTGTTATAAATAAAATTATGGCCTATATGTGAAATTAGAATCGTCGTTTTCCGCATATTAACGGAAAATGGCGATTTTTACGTAGACGCGGTTACCGGTTCATAAAATAGTCCGCTTTTTCTATAAAAATACTAAATTTTTCAATATATGCTTCCGATATATAATATATCATAATTATCCAAGCAGGCCAGGCTATGCTTGCGCAAGCAAATCAAAGTAATGAGGGTGTTTTGGCTTTATTAAGGTAATTAATGCTTAAATATAATATTAAAAAGAGCAGGAGTAAAATCCTGCTCTTTTGAGTCGTGTTATATGGGTAAATCTGATTAGACGGTGAATTTGTCTACCAAGTGAGCCAGTTGCTTGGTGGTATCGTCTGTTTTCTTCATGTTTTCGACGATGGTTTGGGTTTCGATGGAGATGTCGGTGGTTTGTTCGGCTACTACGCCTGTGGTTCTGGCGCCTTCTTGCGCGGCTCCCGCGACTTCGTTGATAGCGCGCATCAGGACTTGGACAGAAGCGAGCAGTTCTTCCGAAGTGGCACTTAAATCGCTGGTCATATCACTCATATAAACTGCATCGCTGTTATATGAATCAGCCGCTTTGAGCATGTCCTGATAATCTTTCATAACATCATCGGAAACGAAGTTCAGAAGATTGGTTGAACTTGACGCCAATGCACTGACAGCTGCCATAACAACCTTAGTGATTGCCTGAATTTGCGTAACCGTGTTTTTGGAGTTGTCAGCCAAAGCACTGATTTCATTAGCAACAACGGCAAATCCGCGTCCCGCTTCGCCTGCCCTAGCGGCTTCAATAGAAGCATTTAGCGCAAGGAGGGTCGTTTGACTGGTAATTCCCAAAATCGCGTCAGCAAGAGCATTGATTTCATCCACGGCTTTTGAGTCTTCCAAAGCTTTTTCCAGCGCTTTTTTGATTTCGTTAAAGATATTATTGGATTTATCGATAGAGTTGTTAACACTCTTGCCAAGTTCGGCGGCGCGATTATGGATTTCGGCGGATTTACTGGCGCCGTCTTCAGCTTTCTCGGCGACGGTTTCGACCGCGCGTTCAATTTCGGTAGCGGTTGCGTTCATTTCCTCAGCGCTTGAACCCGTCTCTTCCATATTCGCGCTAAGTTCCTGTGTCGCCGCTGATGTATCGGTGATACGGTCATTTAATACATTTAATGTTTTGTTGGTGCTGTCAACCGAATCTCCCAAAATATCGGTCGAACTCCTGATATTGGAAACGGTGAAAAATAAGCTGTCTAACATTGCTTGAATGTTTCTGGCTAAATTACCGAATTCTTCGTTCTGGGCTTTGATATCTTCGGGAATAGAGACGGTCAAATCACCTTTCGCGATCGCGTCCGTGACTTGACAAGCGTCCTTAAGCGTATTAGAAACCAATGCGGAGATGAATAATCCCAAACCGATAGCCACGATTGATAGGGCGACTATAATAGTGATAGTAGTAGTTCTGCTGTTATCATAAGCTTTATTGGAATCGACGACCATCCGGGAGGCGCCGGATACTTCGTGCTCAACCATTGTTTCGATTAAATTACGTATTTCATCAGTATTACGGACTAATGCATTGCGGTATAAATCAATTGCATCCTCATAATTACCTGCATTTACATAGCTGTAAATAGTGCTTCTGGTATTGCGGTAATTAGTGAGCAGTGAATTAAGTGAGTCATAATATCCCTGAACAACGGCGACACCCTCGATTAGTGCTTCATAATCTTTAAGGTATTGGGTCATATGTTGTGAGTTCGTATCAATAGCGGTATAATTGTTCTGTAAATTAGACGCCATGTTCGGGTCAATAACGTCAACCAGAAATGCGCTGGCATAGTTAATGGCGGCTTTCATTTCCAAAACAGCCATCGTCGCGTGATAATTATTCCGGTATATTTCTTTGCTATGTTCGTTTAGCGTTTTCATGCTGATTAAACTTAGAACACCAATGATAACCATTGCTGCAATAAGAATAAGGAAAGATCCCAATAGCTTTACTGACATCTTAAGATTCTTGATGAATTTCATATTAATTTACCCTCCAAATGAATAAGTTACACAAGACACACAATACTTCTGTAAAAATTATATAATAATCAACCTAAATAGTCAATAAATAGGTCTTGATAAATTCAAAAAAAATTCAAAAAAAAGTCAAAATACTCTAAAATTTGCAATATTTGTAAATATTTTATTGATATATTATTAAATCTAAGGTAATATGAAGTAGGAATATAATGTTATCGGCAATCTCACATTGATGAAGGGGAAAGTGTACCGGCATGAGTGAAAGCAATAGAAAGTTGCGTAACTATAATGAAGAATGGGTAAAGAGTTACTTGGAGCGTAATATATCTTCTTTTGATATATGCGAATGCAGTGATTGCCGTCTTGATATCATGGCGATCGCGCTTAATAAATTACCGCCTCAATATGTTGTAACCGATAAAGGGGCGATCTTCGCTTCCGTTAGCGAGATGTCTCATCAGCGGATGGTTGATTTGGCGGCGGCAGTCACGGAAGCAGTATTAGTCGTCAGCAGTAAGCCGCGGCATTAATATGATTAACATGCTATTTTTCGATTAAGCAAATAAAGCGCCGCGACACTTGGTAAAATCATCATGGCATTGATAAGATCGGTACATTGCCATACGACATTCAGCGGTATAACGGCACCGATATAGATCATTACGATATAAGTGACCTTGTATAGCGGTATTCCTTTTGTACCCGTCAAATATTCAGCGGCGCGTTCGCCCATATAAGACCAGCCAATCAGCGTCGCAATTCCGAATGCAATCAAACAAACCGTCAAGAAACTATTACCGAAAATCGGTAATGACATAAATGCGGCATCAGTAAGCCCGGCTTCATTCACCATGAGGATTGAAGCCGGATTTTTTATCATGTTGGCGACGATTACAAGCCCCGTGACGAGACACATGACGACCGTATCCCAAAAGACAGCCGACATGGAGACATAAGCTTGCCTGACAGGGTCAGGGGTATCGGAGGCGGCGGCGGCGATGGCGGAGGTTCCGATTCCGGCTTCATTGGTAAATAATCCCCTGGCAATTCCATAACGGGCGGCGGCCATAAATGAAGCGCCGATAGCGCCGCCGAAAATTGCTTTGGGCATGAAAGCATATTCTAAAATCATCAAAATAGCGGGGACTAAGGCATCTTTAAACAGCCACATTAAAACGAAGCATCCGCCCATGTATAAAATGCCTAGGGCGGGGACTAAGCGGACGCAGAATTTCCCGATTGATTTAACGCCGCCGATGATGACCAGTCCTGCGATGATCGCGGCGGCAAAGCCGACGATATGCGGTGAAATGCCGAAGCTCATTTTGGTGGTTTGCGCCATCGAGTTAGATTGGGTGGTACAGCCGACACCGAAGGCGGTTATTAGGGTGAGAAAGGCATATACTTTGCCCATTGATTTATTTTTCAGCCCATTTTCCCATACATACATCGGCCCGCCGCGATAAACGCCGTCTTTACTGCGATTACGGTATATCATGCTTAGGTAACACTCGCTGTAGGCGGTCGCCATTCCTAAGATTCCTGTCAGCCAGCACCAGAAAACGGCGC
>WQST01000038.1 GCA_009787745.1 Lachnospiraceae bacterium | reverse complement strand
GGGTACCGATAAAGATTCATATCTTAAATTATGGAAGTTACTTTTTGATCGGCTTAATAATCACCATAATCTTACCAATCTAATTTGGGTTTGGAATGGTCAGCATAAAGACTGGTATCCCGGTGATGAGTATGTTGACATCATTGGTGAGGATATTTATGCTGCTGACCGTGATTATTCGTCGCAATCAGGTAAATTCTTTGAGATAGCTGATTACAGCAATACTCCGAAGCTGATTGCGCTAACTGAGAACGGTGTTTTATTTGACCCGGAGATAGCTAAGCGCGACGGTGCTATGTGGAGCTGGTGGTGTGTATGGAACGGTGAATTCGTAAAAACCGAACAGCGCACGGAATTTGATATGTTAAGAACGGTTTATGACAGTGAGTATGTGCTGACACATGAAGATTTACCGGATTTAAAAAATTATCCGATTTATGTGGATTGAGAAGAGAGGCATAAGTATATAAGCCAAAAACGGAATATGATCCCCCGCAAGCTCGTGAATTGTGGGGGTTTCGTTTGTCGCATGAAAATCTAAGATAACAATATGTTGATTTATTGATAGCTTCATGATAACCTATAATTAATGAAAGCAGATAAAATAATAATAAAAAAATTGCATTTTTTATTGATGTTGATATGGGTAATCTTTTTTATTGCTTGTAGAACTGATGTGAGCACAGAGAAAGAGAAAATAGATTACTTTATTTCTGTTGAAACGGCGGCAGAACTAGGTTTGGACAGATATTTTAAATTTGCCAAAACCGAATCTGAATTAAAACTGGTTGGCAGTTCCGGTATATCAGATATTATTATAAAAGTTATCACTTTTGATTTGGATGGAATAAAAAAAGAAGAAATCATATTAAATGATAATGATTCAGTGCAAAAAGCAGTTCTTGCCGCTGAAATTTCTGATGAGAAGATTTGGATATTAAGCAATAATTGGAATATCGACAGGGGGGAGTTAGTTTTAGATTTATTTGATAACGCAGGATATCATATAAAAAGTACAGTATTAAGTAACATTGATAATCTTGATACGAGGAACATTGGGTCTGATACTAAACTTATCATAGATTCTCATGGATTCATATATATTGGTTCAGATAATTTTTATGGTGTCTTTGACGAAAGCGGTCAACTTATTTGGGATATAACTGATAATGAAAAATATATCACTGCTGATATCATTAAATTATTAGACGGCAGAGTAATTGTTTTACAATTCATACCGGGAGGCTATGAGATATCCCCCGTTTTTAGAGTTATTAATATGGATGAATTAAAATACGATGAAGAAATTACTGTCGATTTTTATAATGATGAAAACAGAGGAGACGTCTATTTCGCAAATGGTATGGGGGGATATGATATTTTGCGAGTTGAAAAATATCAAGTATTTGGAATTGATTTAAAATCAGGTACAAATGATTTACTGGCTAAATCTTCAAGCATATTAAATAAATTTATTGTTTATGCAAATGAAAGTATTTTTACCCTTGAATCGGAAGAGACATTTTTCATTAATAATATGAGCGTTGTTAGATATAAAAAAACTGATGAACCTCTATATAATAATAAAAAGTTATTAGTTTTGGCGGTATTAAAAAATAATGACCAATTAAAAAAGACCGTTAATGACTTTAATGAATCAAATGAGGATTATTTTATTGAGATTAAATCTTATTTTACTGATTGGGCGACCTATAACAATGCTTTAGATTTATTTAATCTTGATCTGATTTCGGGGAAACAGGCAGATATAATTTACCTTGATTCTGTAATGCCAATCAAAAGCTATATTGAGAAAGGGTTATTTGTTGACCTTTATGAGTATATTGATAATGAGTCGGGTATAAGTCGAAATGATTACCTTAAAAATATTCTTGAATTATCAGAAACAAATGGGCATTTATATACAATGTCTAGTTCTTTTTATATTAATACTTTAGTGGGTAAAACATCTGATGTTGGTAATGATATGGGATGGACATGGAAAGAATTTGATAATTTATTATCAAAAAAACCTGATGATATAATCCCAATTTCGGGTATAAATCATGATTTTTCGCGAGAAGATTATCTTAAACATATCTTAAAAACATCGCTTAAAGATTTCTTGGATATTGAAGCCGGAGTATGCTATTTCGAAACATCGGAATTTCATGCAATTATAAAAAATGCGGAAAAATATCCTCCACATGTCACAAAACCGTTAATTTCTGGTTTAGTATTAACAAATGACTTTTCATCAGGTGAGCGATTGCTAATGTCTTTTGATATAAAGGGCTTCCAGCATACTTATACTACTTCATTAGCGGATATATATTTCGATGGGGAAATTACTTATAAAGGTTTTCCGACTAAAGACGGTGATAATGGTTCAACGATTACATTTATAGATCGTTTCGGGATTTCATCTATGTCAGATAACAAAAATGGAGCGTTCCAATATATCAAGCATGTATTGGCGAATTATGAATACACTAAAAGAGATAGTGTTGTATTAGGATACGGTTTTCCGGTAAATGAAAATGTGCTTGAGCAATACGCACAAATGATCATTAATGATGAAGGAATAATCAGCACCTTTGTAAATGATGAAATGATACTCCTAAGGAAATCTGAGGAAGCAGATGTCCGAAAAATTTTTGACCTGATAGAATCAATTACCCGCGAAAGTTTATTTGATAATAATGAAATCATAAATATAATTATTGAAGAAGCCCTTGATTATTTTTCCGGAAATCAATCAGTTGAATCAATATCAGCGAATATTCAAAATAGGGTAAGTTTATATTTAGCGGAAACAACCTGATTAAATCGTAAAAGTTAACTTTCATGAAACATCATGTCCAATATGACTCATCAAAAGTTCTGTTTTTCAATTCAATATTCGAATGGAATAAAAAAATTAAGAAAGTTTAAAATGAAAATTTGACGCGAAGATTATATTTATGTTAATATTATAACAATAAGTAATATAATTAAAAAATGCAACAATTTTAAATAGGAAGGGAGGGAACTGATGAAAAAAAGTATCAGAAAGTTAACAATTCTCGTTGTAACATTAATAACAGCATTCTCGATGAGTATTGCTGTATATGCACATACACATTATTGGCAATATTCAGGAAGTGGGCATAGTGAAAGCAAAAGCTCCCATTTAGTATTTATGGGCTATGCTGGTGGTGGAAATGCAGTGTATGCAGAATGTCATATAACCACTAAAACTCCACTTGATTATTTTAAGTGTTTATCTTGTGATCAAATGAAATATCAAGTTGCAGGAGATGCTGTAAACTCGCATTCAAGATGCTGATGTTTGAAAGATTTTACTAATTATCACTTTATGACCATTCGTACTTAGAAAGTGCCACCTAATGAATCACTCTCACTCCTACACTAATACGGAAAGTGGGGATGCCGTTATTATATCAATTTTATTCTCGTTTCGAAATCAATTTTCGTTTCCTTGTATACATGTTGATAGAAATAGAGCGGGATTTTATGACATCTCATAAAACGTATTGAATGGTAGTATTTATACTTATTACGAGTGGTTCATGGGTGGTACATTAAAATTTGACAGCCAAAATGCGGAAAATGCTTTATTATAAGCATCTTCCGCATTTTTTGATATGTAAAAATGTAGCTATATATTATTACTTCCTCTTGTACTATTTATTGTCATAACTTGGACAAGAAAACATATATTTAAAAAACAACTTGAAGCGGCCTATTTTAATCTAAAGGAGCATGAGGATGGTCAGGGCAGAAGAGATTTTGAATATTTTCCCCGGGGAACTGCGCAGACGATTCAGTGAAGCGGCGAAGCAGGCTTTTGATTTACAGGAAATTAGGCTGTCCGTCAGACAGCCGGTGCGGATAATCCTTAAAGGAAAAGAATTTTTCATCGACCTAAACGGAAAAATCGAAGCGAAAACAGAAAAAGCATGGTTTATTAGCGAAAAAGAGATTGAAGGTATCCTCAATTATGTATGCAAATCCTCACTTTATGCTTTCGAGGATGAAATCAGCCAAGGCTTTATTACTGTTTCAGGCGGCCACAGAATCGGTCTCGCCGGACAGGCCGTGCAGAATAATGACGGAAAAATCAGGAATTTAAAGCACATCCGCTTTTTAAATATCCGCATTTCTCACGAAATAATCGGCGCGGCGGACCGCATCGTCGGGTATGTTTTTGATAAGAAATGCTTCAACACTTTAATTATTGCTCCGCCGGGATGCGGAAAAACGACAATGCTTCGTGATTTGGTAAGACAAGTTTCTAATGGGTTAAAAGATGAGGGCGGTTTGCAGGTCGGAATCGTTGACGAGCGGTCGGAAATAGCGGGAAGTTTTATGGGGATTCCCCAAAATGACGTCGGAATCAGGACATTTGTGATGGATGCCTGCCCGAAGGTGCAAGGAATGATGATGTTAATTCGGTCAATGGCACCGCAAGTCGTGGCGGTTGATGAGATTGGCAATGCGGATGATTTGAAAGCAATTGCGCAAATTCTCTTAAGCGGCAGCAAAATACTCGCAACGATCCACGGCGATTCACTTAATGACTTAAAGAAATTTGAAACGCTGTCAGATTATAAAATGCGTGAGATGTTTGAAAGATTCATTATTTTACATAAAAAAGGCGGGATTTGCCGGATAAAAGAAATACATGGGCAGGGGGGCGAGGTATGGTACGTATAATCGGCGCGATATTACTCATAATCGGTACTTCGGGCATGGCATACACATATTGTTTTGAACAAAGGCTAAGACTTAGGCTTTTACATAAAATGCGTGACATTTTCGTTCTTATTCAAAAAGAAATGGAATACCTTAAAGCAACAATGCCTGAAATATGCCTTCATTTAAGTGAGCAGAATAATTCACTAAGCAGTGTGTTCGGGGATATATACATGGAAACGGAATTAAATAACGGACGCTCTTTTAATGCTATATGGCGTCATCACTTCGCGGAAAAGTTAAAGAAAGAGCCGCTGAAAGAGGATGAAAAAAATTTGATCATGCTTTTTCCTGAAAGTCTTAACTATCGCGACAGTGACGGACAGGCTGACGGGGTAAAAAAATATATTAATGAACTTAATTCCCGAATTAATGAAATAGACGCCGAGATTAAGAATAAGAATAAAGTGGTGATGTGCTTAGGGGTTATGTCAGGAATAATAACAGTTGTTATTATTATTTAGAAAGGAATTTTCAATGGCAATAAGTTTGATATTTAAAATAGCCGCCGTCGGAATTTTAATCACGATACTAAATCAGATTCTGAAACAAAGCGGAAGGGAAGAACATGCTTTTTTACTGAGTTTAGCGGGACTGATCTTGGTACTGACATGGATTTTGCCGCAAATATATGATTTGTTTGTGATGATACAGACATTATTTGAACTTTAGTCAAGGGGTGGGTATGGATATCATAAAAATCGGGATGCTTGGAATTATTGGTGTGTTTTTTGCTTTGCAATTCAAGAGTGAAAAACCGGAATACAGCTTTTATATCATTATTGCCATCGGGGCGGTCGTTTTTGCTTTGGCGGCGTCACGGCTTAGTGATATAATCGGTAATTTTACGGTTATCACGAATTATATAGATAACGGAAGCATGTACTTTGGCGTTTTGCTTCGGGTAATTGGGATTACATATATTTGTGAATTTAGTCAGGCGATTTGCCGTGATGCCGGATACTTAGCTTTAGCCGGACAAATAGAGATCTTCGGTAAAATTTCCGTAATGGTCGCGGGAATGCCGATTCTTATGGCTATTATCGATAATATAATGCAAATATCAGCATAAAGAGTTTTCTATAACAGCAAAGGACGCTTCTTAGAAAAGGGGGTCAAATGAATACGGAAATAGAAAATCCATATGATTTATCGGCGATACGGGGCGGGCTTGATAATCTTTTTCCGGGAATAAATATTAATCTTGACGAGATTCTATATATGATAATGCGCGGACAAGTTATTGATGCGGGGAAAGAATTATTCGGGCAAATCAGTTCAGGTTTAACCGGAGAAATAGGGGGGATGAAATCCCTTTTGGCGGCAATTTTGATTCTTGGCATTATCTCCGCGATTTTTAATAATTTCGCCGATATATTCAACGGTCAACAGTTATCCAAGGTTGCTTATTACTTTACATACCTTTTCATGATGGCGGTTCTGACCAGTGCATTTTTGGAAATCGCCAAAATAGCCGCGGGGACGATTGAAAATACGGTTCTGTTCGTCAAGATAATGGTGCCGACCTATTTCATCTCGGTTGGCGCGGCGGTGGGGATTACGACAGCCACGGCGGGATATCAAATGATTTTAATTATCGCATACTTGATTCAAGCGGTACTTAAGGCAATAATTTTACCTTTGATTTACAGTTACGCCGTAATGGCTTTGCTGAGTGGGATATGGCAGGAGGACAGGCTTGAACTTTTGCTTGATTTACTTAAGAAGGTTGTTTCGACAGTTTTAAAGGTCTCATTGGGTTTGGTAGCGGGGCTTAGTTTTCTGCAATCAATAATAACACCTGCTATTGACGGGATTCAGGCGACCGCCTTTAAAAGGATTTTGACGGTTATCCCGGGAATCGGCAATTTAGCCGAAGGGGTTACGGAAATGGTCGTCGGCTCGGCGATTTTGGTCAAGAATAGCCTCGGTATTTTAATCCTCTTGGTTTTAATTTTTACTTGTATTACTCCTTTATGTAAAATCATGCTGATAGCAGGGATTGTAAAGCTTAGTGCGGCGCTGACCGCGATAATTAGTGAAAAGAGGATTATTCGCTGTACTGACAGGATTGGTGATGCAGGATTCATGATGTTTAAGGCCACGTTCACGGCGATTGCGCTATTTTTTATCTTAATTGCGATATTGGCTTATACACTGCGGTAGAACATTATTTAATAACATGTGTTATAGGAGAACGAAATGCTCTATGATTTCCTTGAATTTATTAAAAGAATCGGGATTTTTCTGATATGTGCGGAGTGTCTTTTATACTTTGCTCCGGGTAATTCATATCAGAAATATATCAGAGTTTTGGTCGGTTTCATGATTTTAATGCAATTTATGGTTCCTGTCAGAACAATGCTTGGCGGAAATGATTTGGCGGATATCGAAAGTCAGGTAAATGAATTCAGGGTAGAAATGGAAAAAATGACGGCGGAAACAAATTACGATTTTATCTCACTTGTCCCTGACCAAAATAAAGTAATCGAAAACCAAATTAAGGAAGAAATAAAATTACGATTTAATGAAATTGATGCTGTCGAAAATTCAAATTATATAGTTCATGATGTCAAAATAGGCGATATAACAAGTGTTATATTGATGAAAAAGAGCACAGAAACCAATAGTTATGATAATGAAGCTATTAAAATTAAAAATGTATCAGTTGAGAAAATTGACTTCAATGATAAATCATCATTTAATAAATCGGCAAAAAATCAGCACGATAATGAGGTGACGATAATAAAACAGGTGTTATGCCAAGAACTTGGCATATCAAGCGAGAAATTGGAGGTGATAGTAATTGAATGAAAGTATTAAAAAAATCCTGCCGGTCGGGAAGCTAAAAAAAGATCACTTTCTGATTATGATTTTATCGGGAATCCTTTTTTTGGTAATTATGTGGCCGACCGAAAAAAAACCGCAAGATTCAGGAGAGTCCGTTTTATGGGACAGCTATTCAGGTATAATGAATCAAGCAACAGAAAAAGATGATTTTTATGAAGCCGCCGATGATGAAATGATGATATTTGATGAACTTAATGCTTACGCCGAGTATTTGGAAGCGAAGCTGGAAGAAACCCTTAAAGAAATGGAGGGCGCCGGGCAAACGAAAGTAATGATCACACTTAAAAGCTCGGCGGAGACTATTGTAGAGAAAGATGCTCCGATGAAGCGGGCGGGAAGCACCGAAGTTGATTCGGCAGGGGGCAGCCGGAATACCAGTGATATTGAGACGGGGCAGGAAACGGTATTTTATACGAATGCTTCAGGTCGACAAGTACCATTTGCGAGGAAGACTATCCGGCCTGTGATTGAGGGGGTGTTGGTCGTCACACAAGGCGGCGGAAACGAAAAAATAATCCGCAATATTACCGATGCAATTAAGGCATTATTTGGAGTAGACGAACATAAGATTAAAATAGTAAAAATGATATCATGAAAGTTAAAGGTGGCAAAATTGAAAAATATGGTAAAAAAGAATCAAATTATGATTACTGCACTGGCAATAATGATTATGGTCGCCGGATATCTTAATTTCGCCGGCAACAAAATTACAGAAGAGGACATTATGTCGGTAACGAGCGATGCGGTTACGACCTCATCGTTTGACGTAGCGACGATGTTCGAGATTACCGATGAGGATATGAGCAGTTATCTGTACGGTGATATTGAAAGCATGGATTCAGACGTGACGATCATCGAAGATTTCCTTGATGAGAGCATGGCGGAAAGCATGAATCTGAGCGGTCACATCACAACACCGAATATGGGGGTTCTGTCAAGTTCGAAGATGATGAAAGAGCAGACCCGTGCCAAGAATAAAGATACCTTGATGGAAATCATTAATAACGTAAATATTAGTGAAGAACAAAAGCAAGATGCCGTTGACAGGATGATTAATATCACGAACGTTGCCGAAAAAGAAACAGCGGCCGAGATTTTATTGGAAGCTAAGGGGTTCCGTGATGTTATCGTCAGCATTACCGATACGACCGTTGATGTTGTGGTTAATGACAGCGAACTGACGGAAGCCAAGCGCGCGCAGATTGAAGATATCATTATCAGGAAGACGGGCGTATCACCCGACACGATTATTATCAGCGCAGTTGAAAATTAATAAAAGATTAGGTATAATGACGTAATGTAATAACGTTTTTGCGATACGATTAGAAAAACAGTGAGGATGCTAATGAGTAGAATATTCTTAATCGTACTTGACAGTTTGGGAATTGGGGCTATGGACGACGCGGCGGCTTATGGGGATTCGGGAACGAATACCCTAAAGTCCGTGTCCCTAAGCCCTTATTTTCGTATGCCGAATATGCGGGAACTGGGCTTTTTTAATATCGATGGGATTGATTTCTTAGCGGGAACAGATTCACCGCAAGCCCTCTTTGCCCGGATGAAAGAAGCATCCAAAGGTAAAGATACTACCGTCGGGCATTGGGAAATAGCGGGACTTATCTCCGAAAAACCGCTTCCGACGTATCCGTTCGGATTCCCTGACGATATTTTATCGGCTTTTTGCGGGCGGACAGGACGCGGTTATTTATGTAACATGCCCTATTCGGGTACTGATGTCATCAGGGATTACGGTGATGAGCATCTTAACAGCGGAAAACTGATTGTTTATACTTCTGCCGACAGTGTTTTCCAGATAGCGGCTCATGAAGACATCGTCCCGTTAGAAGAATTATACCGTTATTGTGAGATTGCCAGAGCCATCCTAAGCGGTGAACATGGCGTCGGACGGGTTATTGCCAGACCATTTAGCGGTACAGCGGGAAATTTTAAACGGACGTCGGGGCGCCATGATTATTCCTTGCCGCCGCAGGGGGAGACGATGCTTGATATCATGAAAGAAGCGGGTCTTTCGGTTATCGGGGTGGGTAAAATTAAGGACATATTTGCGGGACGCGGAATTTCCGAGTATACTTACACAAAGGATAATGCCGAGGGTATAGATAAGACTTTAGATTATCTCAGAAAAGATTTCCGCGGTTTATGTTTTACTAATCTGGTTGATTTTGATATGCTTTACGGGCATCGCAATGATGCCTGTGGTTATGCGAAGGCACTTAGTTACTTCGATGAGAAACTTCCGGAATTACTAAGTGAGTTGCGTGAGGATGATTTATTAATGATTACTGCCGACCACGGCTGTGATCCGGGTTACCTGGAATCGACAGATCATTCACGTGAATATACGCCGCTTATTATCTACGGAAAGAAGGTTTTACCAGAGAACTTAGGAACACGCGAGACATTTGCCGATATTGCCGCAACGATTCTTGCTTATTTTAATCTTACCGGCTCTATTGCGGGGAAGCCTTGTCATTTTGAGCCGAAGGCGAAGAATCTCAATTAATATAATATTTACACTTTGGAGGAATGACTGTCATGGAAATGACGAATGAAGAAATACATGAAATAAACCGCCGCCGCACTTTTGCGATTATCTCACATCCTGATGCGGGAAAGACGACTTTAACCGAGAAATTCTTACTTTACGGCGGGGTAATTAATCAGGCCGGCAGTGTCAAAGGAAAAGCAACATCTAAACACGCGGTCTCTGATTGGATGGAAATCGAGAAAGAAAGAGGCATTTCCGTAACATCTTCGGTATTGCAATTTAACTACCGGGGATTTTGCATTAATATTTTAGATACCCCCGGGCATCAGGACTTTTCCGAGGATACTTACCGAACCCTGATGGCGGCTGACTCGGCGGTTATGGTAATAGACGCGTCGAAAGGGGTGGAAGCCCAGACCCGTAAGTTATTTAAGGTTTGTGTAATGCGACGGATTCCAATTTTTACCTTTATCAACAAGTTAGACCGTGATGCCCTTGATACATTTACCTTGCTTGACGATATCGAAAAGGAATTGGGGATTGCCACTTGTCCGATTAACTGGCCGCTGGGGTCGGGTAAGAATTTTAAAGGTATTTTTGACCGTAAAAGAAATGAAGTCATCACTTATTCCGAGACGATGAAAGGCACGAAAGAAGCCAAAACAGAAATTATCCCACTTTCCGAAAAGGACAAGCTGACAGATAAAATAGCACGTGATATTTACGAAAATCTATTAAATGAAATTGAATTATTGGACGGCGCGGGGGTTGATTTTGATCTTGAAGATGTAAAAGCAGGTATATTAAGCCCTGTATTTTTCGGTTCGGCGTTACAGAATTTCGGAATCGGGGAATTTCTTAAGTATTTCCTTGAGATGTCCACAACACCGTTACCCAGACAGGCTGATTGCGGTTTGATTAATCCCGAACAAGCTGATTTTTCCGCTTTTGTCTTTAAGATTCAGGCGAATATGAATAAAGCCCATCGCGATAGAATCGCTTTCATGCGGATTTGTTCAGGAAAATATGAAGCGGGGATGGAAGTCCGCCATATTCAGGGCGGACGGAATATTCGTCTGATGCAGCCGCAGCAAATGATGGCAAGTGAGCGAAAAACTTTGACGCAGTGTTATGCCGGTGATATAATTGGGGTGTTTGACCCGGGAATTTTTGCGATCGGCGATACTTTGAGCGTCCCTGATAAAGAACTTCGGTATGAAGGGATTCCGACATTTGCCCCCGAGCATTTCGCGCGTGTCCGGCAGATTGATACGATGAAGCGTAAGCAATTCGTTAAAGGTATCAGCCAAATCGCCCAGGAAGGCTCTATCCAGATTTTTCAGGAACCGTCAGGCGGGATGGAGGAGATTATCGTTGGGGTCGTCGGCATTTTGCAATTCGATGTCTTGAAGCATCGTTTGGAAAAAGAATATAACGTTGAGATTAAACTGGAAAACTTACCGTATGAGCATATTCGCTGGGTCGTCAAATCTGAAACGGCGGCTGACCGCTTAACAGGAACCTCGGATATGAAAAAGGTGGTTGACCTTAAAGGAAACCTGTTATTATTATTTATTAATGCCTGGAGTATTAGGATGACCCTTGAACGGAATGAGGGTTTGGAACTATCAGAGTTCGGAACGTGAAGAAGATAGCGGGGTTGTGCGATGAAAAGAAAAATGTTATGGCTGCTTTTTATACCGCTTCTGTCAGGTTGCCTGAATTATTTTTCGGTACCGCCTGTTGAAGAGACAAAAGAACAAACGGAAATGGAGATTCCTGCGGTAGAAATCCCGCCCATTATCGAGGATGAAATTGAAATCGTAGAACATGCGACACTATTTGACTTCGAAATCGAAGAAAGTGTTATTACGGAGTATACTCGTGTCGATTTAACGGATGAGGAAATAAAGGCGCGTGAGCGGCTCGGTCTAACCGAGGATTTGATTGACGGGCTTAAGAAGAACCAAACAGGCCGATATCATTTCGACCGCCTGAATAGTGACGAACAAAAATTATATGTCGAACTATTGGTAATTATGGAAGAGTACGGGTCAGATATCGTGATTTCAAGTTTAAGTCCCGAAAGTATCGAGAAAGTATTCCAATGTGTCCTTAATGACCACCCCGGTATCTTTTATGTGGTCGGATACCGCTATAACAAATTTTCCCTGGAAGATGTGACGAAGAAAATTACTTTTACTGCCACTTACAGCATTGGCACAATCGAAAAAAACAACCGTCAGCAGAAGATTGACGCCTATGTTGACAAGTGCCTTGCGGGGGTTCCGCAAGGGGCGGATGAGTATACGAAAGTAAAGTATGTATATGAATACCTGATTCACAATACCGATTATGATGCAATGGCCCCCGATAACCAAAATATATGCTCGGTTTTTTTACGCGGCCGCAGTGTTTGTCAGGGGTATGCGAAAGCGACGCAATACCTTCTTAATGCACTGGGAATACCGACGACTATTATTATGGGTAAAGTAATCGGCGGTGAAGGCCATGCCTGGAATATAAGTCTCATTGATGGTGATTATTATCATATCGATACGACTTTTGGCGATGCGTCCTATCAAATTGAGGGGAGTAATGATGCCACAGCCAATTCATGGAGTAATAATATCTGGCCAATCAATTATGATTATTTCTGCGTAACGACTGAGCAGATCGGCAAGACACATATGATCGAGCCGATCGTTACCTTGGTAGAATGTAAAGCAACGAGGAACAATTATTTCGTGCGCGAAGGCCTGTTTTTTACAACGGTTGACGAGGATAAATTACGGGCGTTATTTAATCGGGAATACGAACGCGGCAGTATGTATGTAACGATTAAATGCGCGAATATTCAGGTTTATAAAGAAATGATGGATTTTCTGATTGAACAGCAAAATATCTTTAATTACTTGAATGATAATGATGGTGTGATAAGATATGCGGATATGGAAAATCAATTAAGTATTAGTTTTTGGTTGTAAATTTTTCATTGTAAATTTTGAAATAATTTAATGCTGGTCAAAACCGGAACTTTTTGGTAAAATAAGAAGAACTTAGAGAATCGGGAGTCTGTAAGCAGACAGAATGGAGTAAGGTGGAGAAATCATATTCAGAAAAATCATATACTGTTAAAGAAGATATCGCGATCGGCAGTGTGAAGATAGCGGATGATGTCGTCGCAATGATCGCAGGATTAGCCGCATTAGAAATTGACGGCGTCTCAGCGATGGCAGGAAATATCTCCAATGAACTGATGAATAAAGTCGGGGTGAAAAACATCGGAAAAGGCGTTAAAGTAGAGATTCTCGGCAAGCGGGTTTCAATCGAAATGGCGGTGATTGTTGACTACGGCTTCAATATTCCCGCGATTAGTCAGAAGGTACAGCAGAAAGTAAAATCCGCCATCGAAAATATGACAGGGCTCAATGTTACCGATGTAAACCTGCGGATTTCGGGTGTGAATAATATATTATAATAGTTTTCGTACACTATTTAGAATCTAAGGCGCAAAAGAATGAACAGAAGAGAAATACGTGAACAGATATTCAAGCTCCTTTTTCGTGCTGAGTTTAATGAGCGGGAAGAGATGGATGAGCAAACGGCGTTATATTTTGACACCGACGATAACCAAGATGCTCTTTTAGACGCTGATTATATTAAAATAAAACTTTTCAAGGTTTTGGAGCAATTACCCGCAATCGATCAGATGCTTTGTGAGAAAGTAAAAGGCTGGGACATTGACCGCATGGGAAAAGTAGATTTGACGATTCTGCGTTTGGCTGTTTATGAAATAATACACGATGTTGATATTCCAGAAGGAGTAGCAATTAATGAAGCCGTTGAATTGGCGAAAAAATTCGGCCAGGATAATTCAAAGGCTTTTGTTAATGGTGTGTTGTCGAAATTTACGGCCAAACTTTTATAGAGAATGCCATTATCTAATGCCGAGGCGCTTTGCCCGCTCTAAATGACGGCGTCCATATAATTAAGGAGCATAATGATCAGCGTTTATACAGTATCACAAGTTAACTCCTATATCAAGAATATGTTTACGCAGGATTATTTGCTCGGCTCGGTTTCGGTAAAGGGAGAAGTAAGTAACTGTAAATATCATGCTTCGGGGCATATTTATTTTACTCTTAAAGATGTCAAAGGTTCGATAACATGTGTTATGTTCGCGGGAAACCGCCCGGGCCTTAGCTTTCGTTTATCTGACGGCAATCAAGTCGTCGTTTCAGGCGCGGTTGATATTTATGAACGTGACGGAAAATACCAATTATATGCGAAGAAAATCACAATTTCGGGACAAGGTCAATTATATGAGCAATTTATCCTTCTCAAAAATAAATTAGAAGAGATGGGGATGTTTGCCGCCGACTATAAAAAACCGATTCCGCGTTATATAAATACTTTGGGGGTCGTGACTTCATCCACAGGCGCCGCTGTCCGTGATATTATCAATATCACGAAAAGAAGAAATCCCTATGTCAGGGTGCTGATTTATTCGGCGGCCGTACAGGGTGAAGCGGCGTGTGACAGTATTATTAGAGGAATAGAAACCTTAGCGAAGGAAAATGTTGATGTTATCATCGTTGGCCGAGGCGGCGGTTCATACGAAGATTTATGGGCTTTTAATGAGGAAAAATTAGCCCGGGCAGTTTTTAATTGCGATATCCCTGTGATATCGGCGGTTGGGCATGAGACGGATACGACGATAATCGATTTCGTGGCGGATTTACGGGCGCCGACCCCTTCGGCGGCGGCGGAAT
>WQST01000037.1 GCA_009787745.1 Lachnospiraceae bacterium | reverse complement strand
GAAAAAGCATTCATAATTACTTATTTATGTAGTATTGTTGGAGGAATAAATGAAAAAATATCTAACTTGGATTTTAATAATATGTTATACGCTTGCGGGATGTAGTATACCCGAATTGTCAGAAATAAAAACGTTAGAGTTGGCGGTCTATATAAGTGATTCACAGTTATCACGTTCGGGTTTAGCGCAAGCAGTAAATACATTTAACGATAACAATTCAAACGTAAAAATTGAAATTACGAATTATCGTGAAACTCATTCCGATCCATGGGATGCTCTTAACCATATCAAAATAGATATTATTGCCGGAAAAGGGCCTGACATGATTGACTTTGGCTCTGATTGGGGTTATTCTCCGCTTATTTCATCAGCAATGTTGACTGATTTATATCCTCTGATGCAAAATGATGTTTCGTTCAATAAGCAAGATTTTCACTTTAATATTATTGAATCTTTTGCGGTGGGTGAAAGCCTTTATGTGCTTGTACCAAGCTTTGTAATAACATCATTTGCAACAAATAACAGCTATTTTTCAGGTCTGGAAAGAATGAGTGCGAAACAATTAGTTGAAGCTTACGATAATCGGAATGAGAATAGTATCCTTTTTCCGGGCGAGACCAAGCAAAGCGTTTTGGGAATGATTTGCTTCGGGGGGCTGGAAAACTATGTTGATTGGGGCGAAGGCATATGCTATTTTGACAGCGACAGCTTTAAAGAGATTTTACATTTTGCAAATCATAATTTTCCATTAACATTAAATTTATCAGATGATTACTCAGCGAAAGCTTTTTTTACAGAAGGTCTGGCGATTTTATATCCGGTTTCCATCGAGAGCGTATACGGAACCGCCAGAATAAGGGCGTTATATGGAGAGACCCCGAATTATATCGGCTATCCGCTTGATTCGGGCAATGGTAATATGGCAAATATTGCCAATATTGCGATTGGTATTAGCGCGACAAGTAAGAACAAAGAAGAAGCATGGGGTTTTATTAAGAGTTTGCTTGACAGTGATTTCCAAGATAATATTAAAAACGGATTACCGATTCGTATTGATTCACTTGAACAAAGACTTACAGCTGCCATGAGTGCCGAATACGATGAGTTTAATAAAAAAATAGTGAAAGAACTGCTTCTCTGGGAAGGTGAAGCACCTGTAAATATCTACGAAATTACGAAAGAAGATGCTGAAACACTAAAATCAATCATTACTAAAATAGAATTTAATGCATCTGTTGATTATGATCTTTATAATATCATGATGGAAGAGGCGGATTATTTATTCAATGATAGTACCCGCACCGAAGAGGATGTTATAAATATTATTCAAAGCCGGGCGCAGATATATGTAAGCGAGAATAAATAGATTCTTCCGTACTTGTGATATTCCCGCGCTGTCAGCACGGACTAGAGTTCGCATGGAAAGGTTTCGGGCGATACTTTTATCATAATTACATTTCTTAATTCATATCATTTATCATGAGAAAAAAAGAAAAAATCCCGCCAATTTCGCGAAATGAAAAAATAGTGGAATCCTTGCATTTACCGAAGGATTCTTTACTTGGCGCTTCGATTGTGACGGTCATGGGAAATACAAATGCGCTGATTGAAAATTATAAAGGAATTATTGAATACACTGATGAAAACATTGTTCTTCAAGGTAAGACATGCCGGATTGCCATATCAGGGGCGCGTCTTTCGATTGAGTACTATACGAATGACGAAATGAAAATATCAGGTCGTATCAATAGTGTATCTTACATAGTTTAAAGTGCGACATGTGTAAGAAGGAGAGTCCATGCTAAAACTATTCCAATATATTCAGGGGTACCTCATCGTAAAAGTATGGGGCTTTTCGCCTGAACGTTTTATGAATCTCGCTAGTCATCATCGGCTTTTCTTATGGAATATCGAAAATTGCGGCGATTATTATATGATGTGCATAAGTCTTCGCGATTTTTACAAATTAAGGCCGATTACGAGGAAAACAGGAACAAGGGTCGCGATTAAGAAAAGGTGCGGTCTGCCTTTTTGGGTTCCCAGGGTAAAGCGGCGAAAGTTTTTCGTAATTGGTCTAATCTTAAGTTTGGTTTTTTGGGTATGGATGTCGGCTTTTATCTGGGCGATTGAGTTGCGCGGGAATTTTCATATTACTGATGATGTTTTGATGCGTTTTTTAAGTGAACAGGATATAAATGTCGGAATGGTCAGAAAATCAGTCGATATCGAAAAGTTGGAAAAATCCCTTCGTAATGAATATAATATCATCACATGGACATCCGCGCGTATCGAAGGCACTAGGCTGATTATCCAGATTAAAGAAAATGAATTAAAGGAACCGCAAATATCAGGAGAGCAAGTCACAGGAAACGGTTATGATTTGATTGCGAACAAAGACGGGGTAATCGTTAGTATTATTACGCGCAACGGAGTTCCGCAGGTTTCAGAAGGCAGTGAGGTCTTAGAGGGTGATGTTTTGGTACAAGGGGGTGTCCCGATTTTTAATGATGACCAAACTGTCCGCGATTACCAATTTTGTGAGGCGGATGCGGATATTTTCATTCAAACAAGTTTTTCGCAAACGGAAATCCTTCCGATTGCTTATGAGATAAAGGAATATAATGACAATGAAGTGAAAATTCCTTATCTGGAGCTATTCGGAAAGCGGTTTCGCTTTAGGTGGGGGGAGCATGGGTATATTGAGTTTGATATAATTGATGAAAATAAGCAGGTGCGTTTGCTGGAGAATTATTATTTGCCGATTTATTTTGGTTCGGAAATGGTTCGCGAGTATGAGATTATACCGCAAAAATACAGCGGTGAAGAGGCGAAAGCGATTTTTTTGGCGGAAACGAAGAAAATTATTGAAAACTTAAGTGAAAAGGGGGTTCAAATTGTTGAAAAAAGTGTTACAATGAGAAAGGATAGTGTTAATTGGTATTTGGATGTGGATTTGGTTGTGATTGAACAGACGGGGAAGAAGGTTCCGACCTCGTTGTTTGTGGAGCGTGAGAACATTCGCTTACACTCAGGATGATATAAGCCTTATCTGAATGACATTGTGCCGTGAACAGTAAACCTTTACTTATAACTAAGAGGACAACCATGCCCTACGAAAACAAAATCAAACTCCCCTTAGAACACCTCCAAAACATCTTCGGGCAGCACGACACATACATTCAGAAGATTGAGAAAGATCTGGATGTTATCATCGTTGACCGTGACGGGGGGATTAAAATCCAAGGTGATCAGACTCAAGTTGAAAAAGCGACTAAGATAATGAAACAACTGGCTGAAATTTCTAAGCGTGAAAAGAATATTCAGGAACAGAATGTTGATTATGCTATTACTATGAGTAAAGAAGAAAATGGTATTGAAGAATTAAGTAGATTGAATGATATTGATTGTATATGCCATACGATAAGCGGTAAGCCGGTCAGACCGAAAACTTTGGGGCAGAAGAAATATGTTGATGCGATAAATGAGAAGATGATTGTGTTCGGTACAGGGCCTGCCGGGACAGGTAAGACTTATTTGGCGATGGCGATGGCGATTACTGCATTTAAGAAGGAGACGGTCAGCCGTATTATTTTGACCCGCCCTGCGATAGAAGCGGGCGAGAAGCTGGGGTTTTTGCCAGGCGATTTGCAGAGTAAGGTTGACCCTTATTTGCGTCCTCTTTACGATGCTTTGCACCAAATTATGGGTGCGGATAGCTTTCTTAAGAATATGGAGAAAGGTCTGATCGAGGTAGCCCCATTGGCTTATATGCGCGGCAGAACGCTTGATAATGCCTATATTATTTTGGATGAAGCGCAGAATACTACCCCTGCCCAGATGAAAATGTTTTTGACGCGGATTGGTTTTGGGTCAAAAGTTATTATTACGGGAGATTTAACGCAAAAGGACTTGGCACAGGGTGTTAAATCAGGATTGGATGTCGCCATAAAAGTTCTTAATCGCGTCGAAGATATCGCTTTTGTTAATATGACCGTCAAAGATGTGGTCAGGCATCCGCTTGTCCAAAAAATTGTTAAAGCATATGAAGAATATGAACATACTTTAGCACGGACAGAAACAGCCGCGAAGCGTTTAGGCGAAAAGAAAAGGAAAATTAAAAATAAATAGTTTGAATAATTGAAATATGTTATCATGATATAGTTAATAATATATTTGAAATGAGTTATAGAAAGGTTGATATTGTGAAAATTAAGATAAACAATTTTGGACCAATAGAAGAGTTTACCTATGATTTAAAGAAAGATTTAATAGTAACATATGGGAACAATAATATCGGTAAATCATATGCTATGCAGATTGTTTATTTGCTGTTGAAAACATTTAATAGACAAGCATTTCTATATAATCATGAATATTATCATTACCATACCTATTTTGGAAAATCCATTTCTGTTAATAATTTAATGAGCTTAGTAAAGTCTTTTTTGGATTCTAATGAATACTCCAAAGATATTACCGAATATGTAATAAAAGCCGCATTTGAATCATTTAGCAATACTTACTTACCTGAAATAATAAATTCATTTAAGAATACATTTGGCAATTTTGACAATACATTAGAGCAGAAACCAATTATTAAAATCAAAACGGAGCAATGCTTATTAATTATTGATTTGGCGAATAATAAAATTGAAGGGAATTTGAATAAGAACAAACGAATAAAACCAATAAAACTTTCGAAATCTCAAACTGAATATCATAAATCAAGAGATGGCAAAGATAGTTTTCATATTTATGTGGTATCAGATATTAGTACTCCTACTAATATAGTGGACGAACAGATAAGAAAGTTTTATACGGACAATATTTCACGACCGTTACGATTGAATTATAGTCATGTTTATTTTTTACCTGCGTCAAGGTCGGGGATTTATAGCGGTATGAATGCGTTTGGTTCAATAATAGCGGAATTATCTAAAAACAGAGCCTTTGTTACGAGAAAAATAGAACTTCCGGGTATTTCCGAGCCGATATCTGATTATTTCATTGCCCTTTCCAGTAAAATTTTAGCGAAGGAGAATGAAGAGTTATCAGAATACTATAGTGAAATTGAGGAGCGTATTTTAAAAGGCAAGATAACATTTGACCAAAAAAACAATTCATTATTGTACAAACCGAATAATTTAAGGGCTTCATTTGAAATGACAGAGGTATCTTCAATGGTTTCGGAAATATCGCCTGTTGTTGCTTTCTTGAAATTTATTCTATCACAGAAAAATGTCCCGCGACGCAGAGGGCAGAAATCAATTTTGTTTATCGAAGAACCTGAAGCCCATTTACATCCCGATAATCAAGTCGCTTTAATTGAAATTTTTGCAAAACTGGTTAAATCGAATGTAAAATTAATTATGTCGTCACACAGCAATTATGTGTTTAATAAGCTCAATAATTTAGTTTTGGGAAAAAAATTGGATTATCATGTCTACCAACCGATAGTTTTGGAGGATAACGAGAATGGTAGTGTTTCAAGAATTTTACCAATTGATGAGTTAGGCGCGGAAGATGAAAATTTCATGGATACAAGCTTAAGATTATATGATGAGCGAGAAGAAATAATTGAGCAATTATATATGGAGAACGAACAAAATGATTCAAATGATAAAAACTAATAAGAAGCTTGTTCCTCATTTAAGCGAAATTATTGAAGATGAAGGTATATACGTTGATATATCTAATAAGATAAAAGATGACGAAATAGTAATAATTAAAGTTGATGACTATTATAAAAGTCTAAAACAAAATCACGGTCTTAAATCTGTTGACTTTATTGTTGTAGTTGATTGTGCATGTAATACATTTGCTATGTATTTACTGGAATTTAAAAATATTAAAAAGCCGAAGAATTTGAAATTTGGCGAAATAAATGAAAAATTCAAGAATACAATTGACGATTTTTTATCAATTCGCTTTGAAAATATTTTTGATAATGATAAATTTAGATATAAAAAGATTTTTCTTTATTTGGTGTCAGACTTGTATAAGGATCGCGGTGATCACGAAAATTTTGAAGAATATATAAAATATAGAAAGAAAATTGGCAAGAAAGATACCCTAAAAACAGAAATGAATTTAGCTAATAAGCTATATAAATTCAGGAATCACTTACTAAGAATAGAGTTTGATTTCCCGCCAAACCCGATAATTTGCAAAGTTACATAATAAAAATCAAAACAAGGTTGTTTATGAAAAAAATCATCCCTTTGTCAATCCTAATTTTTTTAGGTACCGGGCTTTTGACCGCCGGTGCCGCCTACCTGTATGGTATGGCTTATATTGATGTTATCCGTATTTCGCTAGTGGCTTTATTGGGTAATGGAATTGTGCTTTATTTGCTCGCCGAGGGGCGGGGAAAAAACGATTTATTGCAGGATAATGCCGAACATATGGGGCGCTTTAGCGGTTTGTATATGATCGGTTTGTTGGCGGCGCTTTTGTTTCCTAATTTGCCTGAACAGGGCTGGCCGTTTTTGGTTATTTTCGTCGTAATGGGGCTTTCGAGTAATCGAACTGCCGGGATGTGTGCGGGGGGGACTTTGTTGATGATTTCGCTTTTGTTGACGAGTGAACCTTCGATTGCGGTTTTCTTTACTTATTTTTTGAGCGGAGTCGTCGGTATTATTTTATTTTCGTATATTGATGAGGATTTTAAGGTCGGTTTGCCGATTTTTATTTCATTGTGTTTGAATTTATCCTGTATCGCTGTTAATATAGTAATGGAAGGTCGAACAGGGATTGATTTTGAGACAATCTTTATTGTCTTGGCGAATATATTGGTTTGTATATTATTGTTACTGGTCTTTTTGCGTTATTATAGTACGAATGTTGTTAACCGCAGCCGCGACAAATACATGGAGATTAACGATCCTGAATGCCCGATTTTAGTTCAGCTTAAGCAAAAGTCCATCTCGGAATATTATCAGGCTGTTCATACGGCATATTTAAGCGATAAGATTGCGAAGAAGTTAAAGCTTGACGATATGGCGACGAAATCATGCGGTTATTATCATAAAATCGGCACGTTAAAAGGTGAAAATTCATGGGAAGCGATTTATGAGGTTTGCCGTGAATATAAATTTCCCGGGAAGGCGATTGCGCTGTTAAAAGAATATACTGACCGCGAAAGTATTTTGATTAGCAAAGAAGCGGTGGTGGTTTTATTTGCTGATACATTAGTAGCTTCGATTCTTTATCTTTTTTCAAAAGACCCGCAAGTTAAACCTGATTACAATCATATTATTGATGCGATTTACGATAAAAAAGTTGAAAGCGGTATCATCGACAAAAGCCTGATTACAATGGGTGAAATGAAAGAAATTAAGAAAATGTTAAAAGGGGAACATTTATACTATGACTTTTTACGTTGAACAGGAAGTTGGATTATTTAGTGAGGAAAAAACGGAACCGGATTTTTTTGATATTGAGCAGGTGACAAAGCTTGTAATAGAGACGGTTCTGGATTTTGAGGGTTGTCCGTTTGAAGTTATCGTTAATATAGTTTTGGTTGATGATGAAAGCATTACGGAAGTCAATCAAGAAACGCGGGGAATCGGGAAAGCAACGGATGTTCTTTCTTTTCCGGCACTAGACTTTAGCAAGCCCGCTGATTTTACAGATATTGAAGATGACATAACGAATTTCGACCCTGACAGCGGTGAATTGTTGCTGGGAGATATTATTATTTCTGCGGACAGGCTAAAAGAACAATCCGAAGCTTACGGGCATGGGAAAAAACGCGAGTATGCCTTTTTGCTTACGCATAGTTTACTACATTTGCTGGGGTATGATCATATGGAACATTTGGAAGCTGAGATAATGGAAAAGAAACAAGAAACGATCCTTGACCAAATCGGGATATTTAGAATAGAGGTATAACTACGAATGAAGAACCGTATGAGTTTTCATGAAAAACGTGATCCGCTCATAAGTGCCGGGTTCATTGCTTTGGTACTTTGTTTGGCTTTTCGCATTCCTTTGATGCAGATTATCGGTGCCGAAGGGATTGCTTTTTTTGCTCCTGTCAATGAGCTTTTTTTGCTTTGTATTGCGTTTTTCAGCAGCGGCTTTTCCGACGCTTTAAGCGGGATGCTAAAATATCGGGTTAAACGTGAGCAATTTAAAAATGCCGGGCGGATTTTTCGCGTCGCCCGCAATATTACCATTGCTTTTGCGGTTTTGATACTCGCCCTTTTGTTATTTTTTAATAATTATTTGAGTAATGTAATTTTCCTGCAAAACTATAGCCGGATGGCTTTGATTATGATCATTCCGGCGATTGTCCTGATGATTTTTACTTGTTTATTACGCGGATATTTCGGCGGGATGGGGTCGCCGTATCCGACGGCGCATTCATTGATTTTGGAGCAAGTTTTCACAATCATTTCAGCACTTCTTTGTGCCAAGTATTTTATTACTTATGGTGAAAAAGTGGCGGCACTTCTTCGGGATGAGAGTTTTGCTTTGGCATATGGAGCATTTGGGGCAGTGATGGGAATTTCAGCGGCGGCGGCGATTTCCTTTTTACACCTATTATTTATTTATTTTATGTATTTGGGAACCGGCAAGCGCCGGATTTATCGGGACAATACCCGCCAAATCGAAACCCCCGGTTACTTATATCAATCGCTGCTGTTTTCGTCGATTCCAATCGGTATCTTCGTGATTTTTTATCATATAAACCATTTGATCGATCAACGGGTTTATTATTACTTTTTTAATAAGCTAAATGAAGACGGCGGGGTTACGTTAAGTAAAACCGAAGTTTGGGGAAATTATTACGGAATCTTTTTGGTTATTACCGGGATTATTACGGCGGCACTATATATGATTACGGTTAAAAATACGAAACTGATTGCCGCCGCTTGGATTCGCGAAGAGTATCGTTATGTCAGAGAACAATTGATGCAAATGATAACGGCGCTATTGGTTGGCGCGGTTCCTTTAGCGGTATTGATAGCTGTGTTGGCGGAACCGCTTATTTCCATTTTGGGTCAGGGTTCACCTGAAATAGCGACGAAATTATTGCAGGGCGGCAGTGTTCTTATTATTCTTAATGCGTTTAATTTATATTGGATTGATTTATTAAAACAATTCAAGCGGACGGCGCAAATGCTTCTGTTAGGGGGCGGGGGGCTTGCGGTACATATTGTGTCGCTTTTGCTTCTGATGACTTTGGTAAGTNAGCCCGAACAGCTTATTTCAAGGATTATTATCGCTAATATAATCGGTTCAGGTTTTATGTTCGCGCTGGGCTTTTTCTTCACGGCACGGATGTTTAAATATCAGGGTGAGTGGTTAAACAGAAATATTCGGACACTTGCAATTACTCTTTTATGCGGCGCAACGATGGGATTGATGGCAATGCTTCTAAGTATGGCAATTCTTGATTTGGTCGGGCCTCATGTGACGATTTTGGTTTGTTTTTTGATATCGGTGGTTGCGTACTTCGTGTTAATGATGCTTTTGCGCGGTCTTTCGGTTAATGATCTTGACCGCCTTCCCGGCGGTCAGATTCTGATTAGACTAGGGCGTCTGATTAGGTTTTTCTGATTTTTATTTTAGCAAAATGCAGGGGAGTCAATGAATAACCTTCCGTTTTTTGGCTGATACTGTTTATATGAAAAGTATAAAACGTATCTTTGCATATTTGTTATTACCGATTTTTATGTTTGGCGGCGGTTTTGCCGTTGGCTCTTTTGCGATGGATTATTTTTATCCGGGGCGAAACTTTAAAACCGACGATATGATAACGCAGATTCTGACGGATGAAAGAATTAATAATGAGTGGCTTAAGGATGATTGGTCGGTTTCAGCGGAAGCGGTTGATTTAGATATTTTGGAAGATGATTCGGAAGTATTTGCAGATAATGATGATACCGATATAGGTGAGGGAAGTTATACTGTCGATGATGATTCTTTAAATGTGATGGAAGTGTCATTGCTGGGCAGTTCGTCGATTAATGCTGATACCATTTATGTGATTCAGGAGTATTCGCGAAATACCAGAGACCTGACGGAAGAGATAATCCCCGTACCTGATAATTTCGTTGGTATGAACCAAGAACTTTTTTCTAAAGCAATGGCAGACTTTGACCGTTATCCGACACTGCTTGAAATGCAAAAAGGGTTTATTTCTTGTGAGGTGATTTCATTTTCACCGAATCGGGTGGTCATCCGAAAGACTTATGATGATTTGACAGAGGAAATGAAACCGGGTTATTATTTGGTTAATGATAATGATATAGTAGCGGTTTATTTAAGCGATCTGAAAACGATATTTATGAATACGAGTATTTCAATTCATGATCTTAGTGAGGAATTAAAGCAGGATATTTTATCGCTAAAATTTGTGGAAAGCGATGAAGAGTTGTTTGGGTTTTTGGAAGCATATTCTTCGTAAAAGCGGTTTTTCAGCAGCATGGAGGTTTTGTATGGAAAGAGAAATTGCTGTGATTGGTGCAGGGGCCGCGGGGATGATGGCGGCGATAACGGCGGCGTCACAAGGGGCGAAGGTTACCGTTTTTGAAAAGAAGTCAAGAGTTTTACAGAAAATTTTGGTTACAGGGAACGGTAAATGTAATCTTAGTAATATAAATATGGATGTAACCGCGTATCACTCATCTTACTCTCGTCGGCTCGAAGCTGTCTTACATACTTTTTCAACGGCGGATACGATTAGCTTTTTTAATGATTTGGGGGTTTTAATCAGGGCGAAAAACGGATACCTTTATCCTTATTCGGAACAGGCGCAAGTGGTTTTGGATGCGCTTCGGTTAAGAGCAGACGAACTTGGAATCAGTATTTTATTGGATCATGAAATCAAAACGGTCACGAAACGCAGTGATGGTTTTTTTGCTGTGAATGATTATGTGTATGAGAAGATTATTATCGCTTGCGGGAGTATGGCGGCTAAAAAAAAGGGTGAGGCGATATATGGGTATGCGATGGCGGAAATGTTTGGGCATACAATTAATCCTGTGGTTTCGGGTCTTTGTAAGTTGTTTTGCCGGGAGGGTTTTTTGAAGGCGCTTTCAGGGGTTAGATGTCAGGCGGAAATTACGTTGGTGATTAACGGGGCTACGGCTCAGGTTGAAAGCGGTGAAGTTCAATTTACTAATGAAGGAATTTCCGGGATACCTGTTTTTCAATTAAGCCGAACCGCATCTTATGCGCTTTTAGAAGATAAGGAAGTGAAAGTGAAAATTAATTTTTTCCCTGATATGGCGGAGGATGATTATGAGAATTTTTGTTTTCAAAGGCTTGCGTTAAATAAAGGAAAGTCGCTTAGTGATTTTTTGTTAGGGATGGCACATAAAAAAATAAATCAAGTGATGATTCGTAAGCATGGTTTTAGTTATGAAGACAAAATTGAAAATATCAGTTCTGATTCAGTATGGAAGTTGTTGATGGAGTTTCGCAGTCTTTTGGTTCGGATAAGGAAGTCGGATAGTTTTGAAAATGCGCAGGTTTGTGCGGGTGGGGTTGATTTAAATGAAGTGAGTGATGAACTAGAATCAGTTTTGGTACCCGGGCTTTATTTCGCCGGGGAAATACTTGATGTTGACGGTCGTTGCGGGGGGTATAATTTGCAATGGGCATGGTCGAGCGGATTTGTCGCGGGAGGGGGAGTACGGTAGGTTTGGGCGGATTTACGTCATTGCGGAAACCAAGCCGTAATCTCCCGGCGTGGAGGATAAATGATCAGAATAAACCAACTAAAATTGCCCGTAGGGCATAATAATGAAGAGTTACGGCGTAAAATTGCGAAGAAATTAAAGTTTTCTGCGGATGTTTTTTTTATTTATGAAATTGTGAAAAGATCGATTGATGCGAGAAAGAAACCGAAGATATTTTATAGTTATGTTATTGATGTGACTCTTGATGTTGACCGATCTGGTCAACAGAATGCAGGGAATAACACAAAAGCAAAGGCAATAAATAATAAACATGAAGAAAAAATAATAAATCGCCTAAATGACCCGCAGGTAGTCATATATAATCCGACAAAGTACAATTTCCCTTTTCGTATAAACCCGCATCAAATACCCGAGACAGCGCGTCCCATCATTATCGGTGCAGGGCCTGCGGGTTTGTTTTGTGCTTATATGCTGGCGAAAGCAGGTTTCCGCCCGCTTCTGATAGAACGCGGTGAAGCGGTGGAAGAGCGGGAAATTACAGTTGCATCATTTTGGAAAACAGGGCTTCTTAACCCTGAATCTAATGTGCAATTCGGGGAGGGCGGTGCAGGAACGTTTTCCGACGGTAAGCTAAATACGCAGATTAAGGATAAAGATGGCTTACGAAAAGAGGTGCTTAAGATATTCGTCGCTTTAGGAGCGCCTGAAAAAATTCTTTTTGAGCAAAAACCGCATCTTGGCACTGATATTCTTAAAAATATAGTAGTTGAAATGCGTAAAGCAATTATACGTTGCGGCGGCGAAGTTCGCTTCGGTCAAAAACTTGAAAAACTGATAATTAATGAAGATAGCGCTTGCGGTAAAAGGATTAGCGGTATTCTTTTAGATGATGGCAAAGAAATTAAAACCAACTATCTTATTTTGGCAATCGGACACAGTGCGCGTGATACATTTGCAATGTTAAACGAGTTTAATATTCCGATGGAAGCGAAACCCTTTGCTGTCGGAATGCGTGTTTCACATCCGCAAAGATTAATTAATCAAGCTAAATACGGTGTTTCGGTTCATGAATTTTTAGAATCAGCGGATTATAAATTAGTGAGCAACCAAAAAGAGCGGGCGGTATTTTCGTTTTGCATGTGTCCGGGCGGGTATATTGTCAATGCGTCGTCGGAAGCGGATCATTTAGTGGTAAATGGAATGAGTTACAGTAACCGGGCGGAAAGTCGGGCAAATAGTGCGATAGTCTTGGCGGTAGGAACCGAAGAATTCGGTTCATTGCATCCGCTTGCCGGAATCGCGTATCAACGGCGCCTGGAAGAAAAAGCATATAAGATAGGTAAGGGGAAAATTCCGATTTCTTATTATGGTGATTTTAAAAATGCGGTTACAAATGCTAAAGAAGCAAGCAAAGGTGACAAAGATTCATTTTTAAAGGCGCCATGTATAAAAGGTGAATGGTGTTTTGCCCCGCTCAGTGAAATCTTGCCGACCGATTTAAAAATTACATTTATCAAAGCAATGAATGAATTTGGCCGCCGAATACCCGGTTTCGATGACGATAATACGATTATAGCAGGGGTTGAATCCCGCACGTCATCGCCTGTCCGCATTCTGCGTGATGCCGGTTATCAGTCTGCTTGCCAAGGTCTTTTCCCCTGCGGCGAAGGTGCGGGATATGCAGGAGGTATAATGTCGGCGGCAATGGACGGAATAAGAGTTGCATGTGCGGCAGCAAAGGAAATAATAAAATAATATAGAGTTACCGGCACAAGTCATTAAAGGAATACAAAAAGAAGCAACTATGTAAATCCTCTTAAGGAGAATTGCGAACGCAATTCTCTCGAAATTGTCGCCGCGGGGCGACAATTTGGGAATACGTTTTCCGAAAATGAACTTTTTACGGTACATATTAACGTCAAAATGTCAATTTCAAATTTTAATCTATACATAATGCACTAATGAAAATCTTTCTTATCATGTTGACTGACAATCATTTCGTCAATTTGCACATAATTAACCCCGAATCAGGTAAATATTAGTGATTGACAGATTTCGCTAATGATGTTAAAATGATTATGGAGCAACCGATTGCGCAATTTTATAGGCTAATATAGTGATAAATATGCGCAAGATATTAATACTATTGGCTCCGTAAATTTCTAAAAGGGAGGAAATATATGAAGAAAAAGTTATTATCTATTTTATTGGCGACTACTATGTTTGCAACATTATTAGTCGGTTGCGGCGGAAATAATGATCCTGCACCTGCTGATAACACACCTGCTGCCGAGGCGCCTGCTCCGGCACCCGCGGCGGATACACCCGCTCCGGCGCCTGCTCCTGCCGACGGCGAACTGGAAGACGTCCATTTAGTAGTATGGGCAAGTGAATTACCGGATATCCAAGCAATGACAAGAAAAATGCTCGAAGAATTTGTCGCGGCTAATGCTGACAAAGTTAATTTGACATTTGACTTAGGCGCTGAATCCGAAAGTACTGCAAAAGACACTATCTTAACTGATATCACAGCAGCGGCGGATGTATTCGCTTTTGCCGACGACCAGATTTATGAATTAGTCAGAGCGGGCGCGCTTCAAGAAGTTCTGATTAATACCGATCAAATTATTGCCGCCAACAATGCCGGTGCTGTTGCCGCCGCTACTGTTGACGGAAAACTGTATGCTTATCCGATGACAGCGGATAATGGCTACTTTATGTATTACGATTCATCGGTCTTTACCGCAGATGATGTTAAATCTATGGACAGAATGCTGGAAGTTGCTCAGGCAGCAGGAAAGCAGATTACAATGGAAATGCATGGTGCATGGTATAACTACTCATTCTTCAAAGGGGCAGGTTTCCAAGCTTATTTACAGGAAGACGGAACTAACTTCTGTAACTGGAATGCGGCGGGCGGAACAGATGTTGTTCAGGCTATGCTTGATATTGCCGCCAATCCTGCATTCATTTCATTAGGAGATGCAGAATTTCAGACAGGTATGACGGAAGGAACACTTGTTGCCGGTGTTAACGGTACATGGAATGCTCCGACAGTTCAGAGCGCATTAGGTGATAACTACGCCGCGGCTAAATTACCGACATTCACAGTAGCCGGTCAGCAAGTACAGATGGGTAGTTTCGCAGGATTCAAACTAGTCGGCGTTAATGCGTTCAGTCAAAATTCAGGATGGGCGATGCTTTGTGCAGAATGGCTCACTAATTATGAAAATCAAGTAACCCGTTTCAATACCGGCGGCGGC
>WQST01000036.1 GCA_009787745.1 Lachnospiraceae bacterium | reverse complement strand
TAAGTATTTCAAGCCGCCGTGAGCGCTCGTACCGACCTGCCGCATGGTGTAGTCTTGAATGACAGCCAACATACTCCCGCCGATGGTAAATACGCTTGTGAACATCACAGAAGTAAGCACAATGGCAATGACAGCAATAATATTGCGCGTCTTGCCCGCTCTAAAAAAACGCATCGTTAGCTTACGGATAATGCTTTTGTTCGCAACATTCATTTTGAAGCACCCCCTGTCGCGGATGTTCCGGCAACGATACGCCCGTCCTCAATACGGACGGTTTTATCAGCCATTTGCGCGATTTCGGGGTTATGTGTTATCAGAACGATCGTCTGCCCGAACTTTTCACCGCTTACTTTTAACAGACCCATAACATCCATGCCGCTTTTGCTGTCAAGGTTTCCGGTTGGCTCGTCCGCCAGTACAATTACAGGTTTGCTCGCTAACGCACGAGCGATAGCCACGCGCTGCTGCTGGCCGCCGGAAAGCTGATTCGGCATACTTGTACGTTTTTCAGAAATGCCGAGTGTTTCGATTACTCTGTCAACAAATGCCATGTCGGGTTTATTGCCGTCAAGCTGAATCGGTAACAAGATGTTTTCTTCCACGTTTAACACGGGTACAAGGTTATAGCTTTGGAATACAAAACCGATATTACGGCGGCGGAAAATCGTAAGCTCATCGTCTTTCATGGAATAGATTTGCTTGCCGTTAATCTCAACCGTACCGTCTGTCGGACGGTCAAGCCCGCCGAGCAAATGCAGAAGAGTAGATTTCCCGCTTCCCGAACTGCCTACGATAGACACAAATTCGCCTGATTCCACAGTAAAATCAACGCCGTCAATCGCTTTTATAGTGGCGGTTTCGCCGTAGTACTTTTTCAAATTGCTTGTTTTCAAAACGCTCATAACATCATGCCCTCCAAAATAATAATGACAGCCGAATTCTCCGACTGTCTTTATTGTAGAGTACAAATCTTTCGAGAATCTTTCCAACTTCTTTCATTTTTGAAAGAAGTTAATCTTCACAGTTTTGAAAGAAACACCGAAAATACTGAGCCTTTCCCGATATCCGAACTGACTTTTATATATCCGCCGCAAGCTATAATAATCTCACGGGCAAGATACAATCCGATACCAACGCCGGAGCTGTCCGCTGATTCTTCCGACCGCCAAAAGCGTCCGAATACTTTCGGCAAATCGTCCGCGCGGATTCCGCGCCCCGTATCGGTTACATCTATGCGGATAAACATTTCATATTCCGCCAACGAAATAGTCACGCGACCGTTTTCAGGTGAATACTTCAAGGCATTTTCTATAATATTAAAAAGCGCCTCCGTACACCATCGGGAATCATATAACGCGGTAATCGGCGCATCAGCATGAGCGACAGAAAGCGTTATCCTCTTTGCGGCGGCAAGACCCTTGCACTCGGCAATGGCGGCGGATACCAAGTCATATACATTTCCGGGTTTCGGTTCAATTTTCAATACGCCGCTTTCCAATCGTGATGTTTTAACAAGCGACTGTATTAAAAAATTCAATTTGTCCGAGCTTGCGGTTATTTGTCTGACGAGTTTAGACTGTTCATCAGTCAAACCTTGTTCCGCGAGTAACTGCGAATAGAGTGCGATATTAGCAAGCGGCGTTTTCGTCTGATGGGATATGTCGCCAATCAGTGAACGGACACGCCCGCGCTCGCCCTCTATTTGTTCATGCCTTAATCTCGATTGTTCTATGAACCTAACCATTTTTGATTCGACTTTCGATAACAGGCTTTCATCATACGATTCGGTTTGAAATGTCCCTGCGATTGCCTCGTCAATCATCTCGTCCAATTTCTGCAACAGCTTTTTATTATTACCAAAAATCACAGGCTCACCGCCCATTTATACCCGATACCGTGAACGGTTTTGATAAACTGCGGATTAGAGGGGGCATCTTCTAATTTTGCGCGGAGCCGGCGCACCGCTACGGATAAAGCATTCTCATCAACGTATTCCGTACCGTCCGGCCATATCAACGTCTGCAATCGTTCGCGCGTAAGCGTTTGCCCCTTGTTGGCTATGAATAATTGCAACAGCCGCGCTTCAGTTTTAGATAATTCGATGGTTTGATTATTCTTTTCAAAGCGCATGGTTTCAAAATCAAACATGAAATCTCCCATAAAAACTTTTCCGTCATTATGAGAACCGCGCCGTAATAAAGCTTCTATTCTCGCCCGAAGAACGGCAAGCGAAAAAGGTTTTGTAACGTAATCATCCGCACCGCAATTTAATCCTGTCACCATATCCATTTCCGTATCGTTCGCGGTCAGCATAAGGATTGGTACATCATAACCCGCAGACCGAAGTTCCGCGCAAAAGTTTAATCCTGACCCATCCGGTAGGTTGATGTCCAAAATAAATAAACCGGGTCTTTTGTTTTGCATCGCCGCTTTTGCCGCCGCTATGTTGTGACAAAGCGCAAAGCACCGTTCGGGAGCGGCGAGAGCCATTTCAATCCCTTTGCAGAGTGCGGTATCATCTTCAAGAATTAAAATCACCATGTTATTTTCCTCTAAACCCACGGTGCCGTGACTCTTGTAACTCCTGATACATTGCCCGGTTTGCCGTCGCCATTCCATAGGTTGCCCGCAATATCCATTGATTTCGATTCTTCCCAACATGCCCTGACGCTGTAGTTAACCGCTGTGCCGCGCAGTGGTCTTTCATCAATCCATGAAAAATTCTTTCCTTCATGATCATTTAAACTGACATAATCAAAGACAACTCCGTTACGTAAGATTAAATATCCTTTGACACCAATAGCTTCCGCATTAGCAGGCGGCGTCCATTGCAGGACGACTCCTGCATTTGTGACATTTACTGCCCGTAATGCGGTTGGAGCCGGACCGGCTGTGCGGGCATTAACAAATACACTCGCCCTGCCTTCGAATTCATCATTTCCTCCCGCATTGGTTTTCCAAATCGGGACGACATTAACCGAATACTGCATTCCGGGAGTTAAGTCCGCGAAATTGGCGGTCAATCCCTTAACTTTAAGATTTTCATCTATCGGATTGGGATTACGGGTAACTCCTGTTCCTTCATAAAGATATACATCATAACCGACAAACTCCGCTCCCGCAACATTCGGTACAGCATTCCATGACACACTAATTTCGACGGGATTCCGTATCGTAACCCTTACCCCGGCCGGAGCGACTCCGGGAGGGGTTACGGTTAGAATAGCCGAACTCGAACCGGGTCTGGCTTCGCTTATCAGCCAATTCCCGGAGAGGTCTTTACCGGGGTTTTCCCAACATGCCTGTACTGTGTACCTTACTTGTATACTTGGGATGAGACTGTTATCCGTCCAGGCGTTTCCGCGATTCTGATACTCTTGTAAAGTTATATATTCACGCTTTATATTATTAGGATTAGCAACTTCTGTGCGTGTAATCAGATAACCGCTGACGAATTGATTGTTTACCCTTTGATTAACGGGATTCCATGCTATGCGGACGCTTGAACCTGTAAGCGTGCCCGCGATCATCCTTAATCCTGTCGGCGCCGCCGGATTCGTTCCGAGTATTCTTATATTTCGTCCGACAGTAGGGGTACCGGGTCTATTGTCATTACCGTATAATGAACAGACAAAGTATCGGATTGACTGACCGGGCAGTACATCCTCATCGGTCCATGTAAAGACATTATTAGCTACCCTTTTAACCTCTCTGACATCCGGATGGGTAAACGCCGCATTAGTTGAATTATCTATCCTATATATCGCATAACCTTTGACATCGTTTGCAGAGGCCGGCGCTTTCCATGTCAAAGTCACTTTATCATTTGTCACACCGCTTGATACCCATGACGGGGCAGCTCCGTTCGGGATTATATCTCTCACAACAGACACATTCCCGGGAACATTACCCATGCTATCCGTCGCCCATAAAGCACGGACAAAATAGCGTACTCTGACGCCCGGGTTAACCGTGGAATCAGTCCATGAAGTACCGATAACATCAGTAACACCAGCCGCCTTCACGACAGATGTATGCGTAAATGCCGCATTAACAACCGTTGTTTTGAATACCTCATATCCTGCCGCATTAGCTACCGGATTCCAATTCAAAGTCACGGATGTCGGGGTTACGGTGTTGTTTACCCATGTGGGTGCCGCCCCAATCGCTGTTCTGACATTATTGGAAACACGGCTTCCGTAAACGTCAGTCCCATTGATTTTCAATATCGTTTGAACTTGAGCGGTATAAACTTTATTTGGTATAAGTCCCGTGATTATATCTGACTGTGTCTGTGCCGCCGTCGTCGTCTTCCCTTCCCTAACCAATACTTCACCGTCATACAGAGACCATTTATAACATGCTATACTAATACTCTGGTGATTAACAGCGGATGCGCTGTTCCAAATTATTCTTAACCTATCTGCTCCTTGATTTGTCTGTGTTATTCTGCTTCTATCAAGCGCTCCGCCTGCCGGTGTAACCGTCACGGCATTCGAAACAATCCCGCCGCCTTTATCAACATCATCCCAATATGCCTGAACCGTGAAAACATTCGCTGTACCGGGAATCAATTTTTCCATTTTATCATTAAGTTCATATATGGTTTTGCCGTCAATATGAGCTTCCGTAGTTTCATCCACTATTTCACCGTTCACGAAATGACGAATGATATAGCCGTCAGGATTAAAAGTGACCCCATTCCAGCGGAAATCAGCACTTGTTAATGCCGTGCGCGTTGCGCGGAAACCACTCGGAGCAGAACCCACGGTTCTGACATTTACGATTGCGCTCTGTCTGCCTTCAATACCGTTCCAAACCCCTGCGACCTTAACCTGATAATTGGTATTGGGGCGTATCTCAACTTCGGAACCCGGTACAAAGAATCCTGATTCTATACTTGGTTTCGTCAGGGCATCATAAGGAATAGTCGCCGCCAACTGATTATTAACGTAAACATGATATCCTTCCAAACCATTTAGGTTTGCGACGCCTGTGATATTGTTCCAATCAAGAGTGAATCCGATCGGAGTAATATTCAGCGCTCTGATACCCGCAGGTATCGGTCCGGGCGGAATTACGGTGACTGCATTCGATAATATTCCGAGTAATCCGTTACCATTCCAAGTCGTTCCCGTAAATGTTGCATCTTCCCCCCAACAGGTTTGGATTGTATACCTTGCCGTTACACCGGGTGTTAAATTATCATCTGTCCAAGTCCACACACCATTGATTGATTCATCGTATTTCTTATAATCATACGGGATACCATTTTTATTTATCAAAAATCCTTCTACTTGTAAAACATTACCAGTATTCAAGGAAAGGTCATTCCATGTAAGCGTTGTACTTGTCGGAGATGTGGGGCCTATAACTTTAAAGCCCGTCGGAGCGGGACCGGTCGTGGTTACGGCTCTGGATGCGGAAATCCCTTCTCTTTGACCGCTCGCAGTATTCCAAACCCCCACTACCCTTACTGTATTAGCCGTTCGCGGGATAAGATTCTGAACCGTATAAGAAGAAGCCATATTATGTGTAATCGGAGACGGATTATCAGGAGTCGTACTACCGTTTACATAGATATTATAACCAACGAAATTATGGTGGTTTACATTATTCACCCCCGCTATGATACGAGTCCAGGTTATCTCAACACTTGTCGCCCGCACCCTGCCCGCCGTAAACGCTAAACCGCTCGGAGCAAGCCCCGGGGGTATTACGGTCAAGACGGTACTGAGAGCGCCCGGTTGCGTTCCGGGTATTTCCGGTGTTCCTGCCGTACCCCAATAGGCCTGAACTGTATACCCCGTAGCTACGCCCGGTGTCAGACCCGGCACCTGACCATTATCAGTAAATTCAAATATTGTATTTACACTATTATCAAGTACATTACCAATTCTTTCACCGTTTCTGTAGACGGTATATCCTGTCGGATTCTGTATCGGTACCGTCGCCGTTCCGCGAACAGCATTCCATTGCAGTCTCACGCTTGTCGGTTTAAGGCTTATATCATTGGCTGAATTGGGGGCTACCCGAAGTCCGCTTGGCGCAGGGCCGGTCGTTGAAAATATTACTTCGTTACTGTACGCACCATATTCGAATGGTTCTCCCGCCCTTTCCCAGAAAGCACGAATAGAGACGCCGTATGCCGTACTTGGATGCAAACCATCAATACTTGTAGTGATATTTGCTAAGGCTAAATTGGCAATATCAGCATTATAGATTTTTTTGGTTCGTTTAGCTACATCGGGATGACCGGGAATAGACAATTCATATCCCGCCGCCCCTTGATTATAAGTGGCGACATTCGCAAGTCTTGCCCAAGAAAAGACTACTTCTGTCGGTCTCAGCGATGCGGCGCGAAGTCCCGTCGGAACTGCCAGACGCGGAAGTGCCGCCGGTGAATTCCATGCCCTTACTCCTGATTCGCTCTTGCCTAACTGCCAAACCGCAATGACTTTATATTGATATGAAGTGCTATTGGTTACATTCCAATCTGTCCATGTCAAGAAATTACCGGGTACTGAGCCTACTTTTGTAAAATCATTGTTTCCGCCGGTTAACCGGCGATGGATTTCATATTCAGCAGGCGGCATACTTGAGGCAGTCCATGTCACCGCCGCATTATTCGGACCGCTTGCAACTACTGCCGGAACTCCGGGCGCACGAAGAGCGCCTGCGGATACAATCCTTTCAACACTGTTAACGCTGGTTTTTCCTGCACTGTCAACACTTGCTATTGAATAGCGGTATGCTCTGCCCGGCACGAGTCCGGCATCATCGGCATTATCAACATATATAACATTATCACCCGAAGCGCTCACCCCGCTTGCAATTTCTTCCCATACGGCGGCCGCCGTAAGACGCCGATATACTTTATAAGTCCTGTCTGGTTCAGCTGACCACTTTAGTTCGATTTCAAAAGGGCTTAGCGCTTTTCCGCTAAAACTCGCATTTAAAGACGCACTAATCGGACCGAACCGCACCGAAACAGGGGTGCTTTTGTTTCCTTCGAGGGTACTGACGGGCAGTTGATTGACCGCCGCGACCCGATAATCATAAACTTCACCCCATGCGACACTTGTGTCATTATAGGCTACAGTCGCACTACTAGCGGTAATCGAGCCAATTATCTGATATTCATTTTCTGCTTCGGTATCAAGCTTCCGATAAATAATATAATTAGTCGCGTTTGTCAGCCTTGACCAAGTCAATGAAACTGCGGTACCCGCTGTATTGACACTTGCCCTTAAATTCGTCGGTGCTAATACTACCGGAGCATTGTAAAGCGCAGATACAAACGGAACACTTGCCCGTGGCACCCCATTAAACTGCCAGTAGGGAGTGATGCGATAAACATATTGCGTACCGGGCATTGCCGATGTATCTTGAAAACTTAGTCCTGTTAATAAAGCGGATTCAATACCGTTGTTAAAAATCGTAGTGTATGCGCTATCAGACTCCGAACTCAGCTTTCGTTCAAGCGTATATGCGGGAGCGGGAAGCCCGGATACACTCACGGCATTCCAACTTACATTCGTTCTAAACGCCGTTCCTGATACCGCCGCCGCCGCTAATCTGGTCGTCGCCGCCGAAGCGGTTGTAATACTTTGCTCGGTACTTCTCAGGCTTTCAAGTTCCGAAACATTCGTTGTTACTTGATAAAAATACTGTGTTCCGGGGTTTACATTATCTGCATCGGTATAATTAAAACTGTTGGTTGGCGGAGATACGTTTGACACATGCAAAGTGTAAGTACCGCTCGAACCAACCTTTCGATATATATTATAGGTAACATTAGTCGAAGTACCGGTTATCGTCAATCGATTCGAAAATGGATTTATCGCCGAAACTGATATCTTCGGCGCAACAGTAGCGCTAATCGCTCTTTCCGCATGAACTATCCCCCAGCCGGTCTGATCATCTTTACCGACAGTATGAACATCAGTAGCGGTTTGTTGAAGGATATTCGTGACTTCCGCAACGGTCAGGTTCGGGTTTCCGTAACGTATCATAGCCGCGACAGCGGCGACGACGGGAGAAGCCATCGATGTGCCGTTCATACTCGCATAGTTATTTCCGGGAACTGTGGATAAAACGCTCGCACCGGGAGCAGACATGTTTTTTAATGAACCAAAGCTTGAAGTTGAGTGACGGGGGTTTTCATTGACATATACACCGTTATGCCATTGATAATAGCTATTAGGGATCGTATTAGTGTTGATATCTCTTACATTAATGATACTAATGACATTCGCCCAATCCGACGGAAAAACGTAATTATCATCATTGCCTTCATTACCGGCGGCGGCAACGACAACAACACCTTTACTAACAGCACTATCAATGGCCGCTTTGAAGGCATTATCGTAATTAACATTATCCGTAGCCATACCCAGACTCATATTAATAACTTTCGCTTCATTTTTAACCGCATAATCAATAGCTTTGATGATGCTGGTTGTAAATGCCGAACCATATTTTTTTTCACCATCATCCCACTCAAATACATTAATCGGAATAATATCGACAATATTATTATTCATACCGGAAGCAACACCCGCGATACCTTTGCTATTATTAGCATCAGCGGCGATTAGCCCTGCCACATGAGTTCCATGTGCGTCCGGCGAATTATAGCTCTTCCATTTGCTGACATCATTCCAGTTACTATTTTGAATGTTAACCGCTAAATTCTTTAAGATATTTTTTTGTAAATCTTCGTGATTAAGATCAATCTGTGAATCAATTACAGCGACCCTTACTTTCGGTCTCCCTGAAAAATTAGCCAAAATTTCCCATGCCTGATATGTTCGGATCCAACTCAGGTAGTAGGCGCGCGGATTTCCCGTCAGCGAATCATTCGGTACCGCGGCAAAAGGAACAGCCGGTATCGGTTCCGTCATAAGGTCGTAAACATAATTCGGCTGTGCGTATTTTACCAGCGGGCTTTTTTCATATTCCGCAATTGCTTCTTCGACACTCATGCCTTCGGGCAATAATGCCGTCGCCAACGTTTGATTATCGGCGAAAACCGCTACTTCATCAATCAAACCCGGGTATTCGGATAATGTTTCTTCTAATGCTTCCGCCATGTGCTCGGTTGACATACGAGCAAAGCCGCGAGTCACGGATGATTCCAAAACAATGATAATCTCTCCGCCGACATAATCCACATCGTCAGGCTCGTCATTTATTATATTAAGAAGGGCGGCTTCATCTGCAAAATCTTCTTCCGGCTCGTCTGAATCTTCTATATCTTCTTCATTATTTGGCTCTGCATCAAAATCATCTTCGCCGGGTAAGTTATCTTCTTCCGGCTCGTCTTCATTTATCTGCTCATCATCGATTTCAATGACGAAATTATTCAAATTATCATTATTTACCGCTAAGGCTGATAATGATGATGAATTTAGGGTAATTATTATTGCCAGAATAATACTAAGGAATTTTTTTATCTTCATATCTATAATATACTCCATTCATCCAGAAGCCTGATTGTAATCTAAATTATCTCCTTAATGCCGTAAATTATGACATCGTTAATAGTTATAACTTAAATAATAGCATATTTCTAAAGTTTTGTCAAAGTATATATATCGTGTGTTATTTTATTTATTATTATCTGTCATTCTGAGCCGAAGCGAAGAATCTCTGTTAAGGAGACAGAAGCAGTCAAACCCAATAAAAAGGGCGGCAAATCTGCCGCCCGTACAAACATGTGAATATTGGGGATTTAGTTTGCTTGTGCCAATTCTTTTACCTTTTTCATCGCCTGCTTAACCGGGGGTAAAAATAATATAACTACTGTTATTATTACTTCAGGTACTATATAAGTCATGTTATAAGCGGCGGACGCCCAAACAGCACCGCCGATACTAATTGACGTATAGTCGGTGAAGAATATCAAGCCTGATAAGGAATGAAAACAAAACCGTCCGAAGACTGCTACTAAATAGCCAATTATTAAGCCATTTTTGCGGTCTTTGAAAATTCCTGACAGACCTAAAGCACCGAAAGCCAAAAGATAGTCTAAAATCGGCTGAACCGGATGGACTGAAACCGGTTTTTGGATGAATTGAAGAAATGCGTAGGCTACTGCCGCTGTTAAGCCGACTTTTAACCCATACCAATACCCGATCAGGCAGATGAAAAGCATACTTAATAAGGTCGTCGAACCGCCCATTGGTAAACTGGAAATTTTGAAAAAAGAAGCGATATAGCCTAAAGCCAGAGCCATTGCGGAGAAAGCCAGTTTCTTCGCGAGTTTGTTCCTAAATGCAGACATAAAAAAACCTCCTTTGAATGACGCGGAGGAATACGTTAGCAATAAACGCCAAAAAATCGGCTTCATTGCTCCGCTTTCCTACGCCGGTACTAACCGGATCAGGTATGAGGGTCAGAAGTTAGTATCTTCTATCTCAGCACTTGCGCAGAAATGCGCATTTGCTCCCCTAGCGATTAATTATGTTAATGTGTCGTTTATTACTATAGAACAGTGGGCGGGGTTTGTCAATTTAAAATTTACAAGAATCAGCGTAAATTTATTCGGCTGTTTATCGAAAATTTATTTTCAAAAGCTTATTTTAGGGTTTGACTTTTATTAGCAGGTTTCTGCGTAAAAAAAGCGCCCACGGTTTTATGAACGCTTAAGAACTATGTTAATTTTCTAATCAGATTTTAATCTCATCTTGAGCTAGTACTTCACAGGATACTTTTATACCAAGACTTTTTGAATAATATGGTGAAGGGACTTGCTTATTTTTATATATCCAAATTAAATTTGATTCAAATTCTGGAATAGGTACTAAACCGTTCAAAACATTGGCACCTAACACCTCTACTATTGCATCATCCGAATCTGGTATGAAAAAAAATGTGTTTTTTACCCCCATAATACCTATATACAAATGATGTACACTTATAATTCTTCCATACATCGACTGTTTATTAAATCCACCCACAGAGGCTTTGAGGTTTATAATATTTTTATCATATATACCGAATATTTTAGCATTTGACTTAGACATCGTGGAAATGATAGCTCCTGTATCAAAAATAAATTCATGAAATGAAATTTCATCATATCCATCAATAAAACGTGCAAAAGCCGCCATCCGGTTATGTGCTAAGACTAAAGGTGTATTGCTCAACGGATTGCAAGCGAATATTTTGTCCATTTACCCTCCTAAAATGTTAGAATAGGAGGTATTTGATCCTCCTCCATATAAACCCAGCAACTATAGGGTGCGCCATATAATGCTTTATTTCTATACTTTTTTGATAAACCACTTTCATTAAAAATTTGATTATTGGGTGCAATTACTCTGGGAATACCATATGCCACCCAGCGTCCGTTTTCAAACTTTGTTTCCGTATTTGTAAGAAAAATAAAGTTACCGCTATACTTTTTACCGGCTTCTTCAACAGACATCCTTACTTGTTCATCAATGGGCAGTTCTTCAACAGAAAATGTTGTAACCATATATAACCCCTTTCTTTATATATTAATATCTCTTACTTTATATTATAGCATTGGATAAGATTTTTTCACTATTTATACATATTCTTATTAAAAAACTATTCTAGGAGGAATTTTTTCATCTTCCATATATCCTGAACAGGAATAGTGAATATCATCCGTTTTCCTTATACTTTTTCCATATACCCTATTATTTTTCATCGGCTTCATCAACAGTCATCATTATTTGCTCCATCTAATGGTATTTCTTCCGCTAAAAGCGTATTTTCCATATCACATTAACCTCTTTTGACTTATCAATTATATTGTATCACAATATGGCTTATATTACACGTGAAATGTGTCTTAAAATAAAGAGTTATAATTAATAATCTAATAATTTTACGGATATGCTTGTATGCCTAAATTAAAGCGGACACTTTACTAGCGGCGTCCGTTTTAATATTCTACATTCAGTTTTGAGAGTGCTGTTATGGTTTATTATATAAAAATCATTAAACCTCTTCAATGATACTAGCAGGTACATTTAAATATTTTGCTAATTCATCTGTGTTCATAAAGTGTATTCCTTGATCTACTTTATCCGTAAAATCGACCTCCTCTTCCCCATCATCATAGCTAATACTAGAAATTTGAAAACCGCCCGCACCGCACCTGTCACCAGTTTCATAATCACACTGGACATCAATTTGACCAACATCACTCGGAATACCAAAACTCATTAAAATCACCACCTTTCATTATTCTATATTCTACTAACTATTTGCTAAAATGTAAATACTTTACAAGTATACCGCTTCTTCCAAAGCAAACGAGTAAATTATCTTTTCTTTTACTGATTTTCCTGTTAACTGTTCTAAGGCTTCCCCGTAGTAGTCGAGTTGTTTTTGATACCGGCTGATTAGTTCATCCGCTGTTTTGACGGCGTCGGATTTGTAGTCAAGGACGACGATTCCGTCCGCTTCGATGAAGAAAGCGTCAATGATTCCTTGGATTAGGATTGTTTCTTCATTAGGTAAATCAGGATTTAAGCGGTCGGCGGGTAAGCCGATTACGAATGGTTGTTCTTTGTATAATTGGTCGGCTTGGTCAGCGGCAATCATGCGGGCGGACAAAGATGATAGTGACAGGGCGTTATTTTTCTTCGTTATGAAAAATGCGAGGATTTTATCCATCGGAACCGCGTCTTTATATTCGGGAGATATTCTGCTGTTTTGGAGCGCGGCTTCTAATTGGCGCGTAATATTTAATTCTAAGTTATCCGCACTAAAAGATGCCGCATATAGTTCCGCCCTGTGATTTAGTTCTTTGAACTTAATAAACTCCATCACCTTATGATAAGCACTGCCGCGCTCGGAACCGCCGGAAATATTTTTATTTGGCATTTCCTCTTTCATGAATTGCGGAATGTACGGAACTACTTCAGGTAATTCGAATAAATCCTGATTGTATATATCAGCGACGCTATTTTGGTCAATATTAATAACACCTGCTATTGTGTCGGCTTTTTTGAGTTCCGACACCGTTGTCTTAGCATATAATGAAGCTAAATTAGCGTGCGGATAAGGTCTTTTGAATTTTTCTGACATCTCTGTCACTTTTTCCTTGATGTAGTTTGACTTACTTATCGCTAAATCCGCGGATTGCGGGTCATGTCCGCAATGACGATCATATTCTAAAGCAGTCAGTAATAGTTCCCGCCGACGACTTAAATCGACTATTTCATTAATCGTAGCGGACGCTAAATCTTTTTTTGAAAAAATCCGTGTTGCAATAATACCATCCGCTTCCGTAGACATAGCGGGTGATATTATTAAATCCAGAAAACTTCTTGTACTAATCAGCTTTAAGAAAGATGGGCGGCTTTGGCTATCGCACCCAACAGGCGGTAATTTCTTCGTCGTCCCCGTTAATATCAGTTTTTCCTTCGCCCTTGTCATAGCAACATACAGAATCCGAAGTTCCTCGCCTAAACTGTCTAATTTAATCTTCTGACTGACGACACTTTTCTTAAGCGTTTTTTTCTTTACCCGAAGCTTATTGTCAATATAATCTACACCCAGTCCCAAATCAATATCAAGACACAGCGTCCCCCTTGCGTTCATCATATTAATCGGCTTACTAAGACCCGCAACAAAACAAACAGGAAATTCCAAGCCCTTACTTTTGTGGATACTCATAAGGCGCACAATATCGGCTTGTTCATCTAAGACATTGGCCTCACCATAGTCAACATCATATTTTTCCAACTGTTCAATATAACGGACGAAATGGAATAAGCCATGGTAGCCGGTTCCTGCAAATGACGATGCTTTTTTGAGTAACATTTCGAGATTGGCGGCGCGCCGTTCCCCGTCAGGGCGGACTAAGGCATCGTAATAGTAGCCGCTTCCCATAATTAATTCGTTCAGTAAAGCAAAAATCGGGGTGTAGATGGCTTTGCGGCGGTTTATCTCGATGAAATTCTTAAACTTGCTTATTTTTTCGCTTAATTTTTCATCGATTTCATCCGTACAGACAAAATTAAGCAGTTTATCATAAAGGCCTTCACGTTTATCGCCCCTTGCTTTGATTATCGCAATTTCTTCATCTGCAAAACCGCCGAAAAATGACTTCATTACGCCGAAAAGCGGAATATCCTGATGCGGGTTATTAAGGATGCCGACAACATGTAAAATCGTTTGAATTTCGGCGGCGGCAAAGTAGCCTGTTCTGGCTGATGTAATCGCCGGGATTCCTTCTTTACCCAAAACTTTCTTGAATACCTCATCCCATTCTTTCGTGGTGCGCAGTAAAATAACGATATCACGGTAGCATATCGGTCTAAGTAGCTTGCTTTCTTTATCCGTGACTTTGAATTTACCCACCATCTCTTTAATGCGGCGGGCAATCATTGCGGCTTCCAGTTCTTTATTTGAATCCGTGATAAAATCTTCGGCGACGGCATCTTCTTCTTCATTTTCTTCACTTAGGTTGAGAAGCAATAATTCGGTTTGGTTTTCATCGCCGTTATCAGGGTACTCGGCGCCGTGATAGAGGGCGGCTTGCCTATCATATTCGATGCCGCCGAGTGATTTTTGCATGATTTTGGCGAAAAGATAGTTTACGGCATCCAAGACATTTAAGCGGCTGCGGAAATTTTGGTTTAAGTCAATTCTTAGGCGGTTTTCATTATCGCAGGCTGTGAGGGGATAATTTTCGTATTTTTCCATGAATATTTCCGGCCTGGCCAGGCGGAATTTGTAAATACTTTGCTTAACATCGCCGACCATAAAGCGATTGTAGCGCCCCTCATCTTCACTTGAAATGCTTTGCAGTAAGAGTTCCTGGACTTGGTTGCTGTCTTGGTATTCGTCTGTCATAACACTAACGAAATGATGTTTTAGCTCCTTCGCCGCTTTCGAGGGTATTAGCCCGCCCTCCGTTTTTTCCCATAAGATATCAAGGG
>WQST01000035.1 GCA_009787745.1 Lachnospiraceae bacterium | reverse complement strand
AAGGCTGTTTAAGGCCGAAACAGGCTTGTCGCCTTTTGAATATATTCGCCGTGAGCGGTTGACACAATCCGCTCATGCGTTGCGGCAAGGCAAGCCGCGAGTGATTGACGTTGCGCTTGATTTTGTTTTTGACAGTCACGAAGGATTTACAAGGGCTTTTTCAAACGCTTTCGGAATAACACCGAAAAAGTATACCGCTTATCAAAAGCCCGAAGGTTGGTTAATTCCGTATCGTTATCTCGACCGCCAAAAATTAAAATCGGAGGAAACAAGTATGGAAAAACAAACAGCGGTTGTGTTTACACAAATTATGGAAAGACCCGCGCGCAAATTAATTCTCTATCGCAGTAAAAAAGCCACGGATTATTTTGAGTATTGCGAAGAGGTCGGCTGCGGTAAATCGGGTTGTCCTGCCCCGGCGGATTTTCTCAACGAAATCAAAGAGGCTTTGTATGAGTTCGTTTGTGTATGGCTGCCGGATAATATGCGCCCGAAAGGCACAGGGGTTTATGCGGCAGCCGTAGAAGTCCCGGCTGATTATGTAGGGGAACTACCGGAGGGCTTTGATGTTATTGACCTTGAACCCTGCAAAATGCTCGTGTTTCAAGGTGAACCTTTTGACGATGAGAAGTTTGGAGAAGCAATCGGTGATTTATGGGATGCAATGAAAAAGTTTAATCCCGAAGTCTACGGTTATCAATACGCTGATGAGCTTGCGCCCCGAATGCAGCTTACCCCGTTTGGCTGGCGCGGCTACATTGAAATGCGGCCAGTGAGGGAAATGAAAGCGTGATTTTACCCATTTATAGTAATCGTCGAATTTTGCACCGAAACAGTAAAATCAATTACTTTTACCCTCCTACAGCGTTGCCGCCTAAAACTCAAAAATCATACTAAAAACAAAACAAGCCAAAACCCCGAAAGTGCCTTTAACACTGGCATTTATAGGGGTTTTGGTTTGTTATATATTCCATCAATTCCCAGTACCTTATTTGCTCCGGTTGCTCACATCATAATTTTTTATTTTCTGTTTTATAAACAAGACACCCTGTCGTCAAGTAGTTAGGTGAGTTTTGTAAGTTCTCGTAAGTTCACGGGATCCGCATAAATGCACGGGTATTAGTGAAATGAGCATTCGGAATTATTAAGATTTATCATAATTTTTCGTAACTTTGTTGACCAAAAGTTGACCAAAAATTAATTTGTAGGAAGCCGGATAATATCGAATTTTCCTTTTTTTGAATAACATAAAATACTTGAATCGAAAAATGGTTTTCGGTATAATATGAGTAGCAAGAGATTAAAAATCACAGTTCAACCAAATTGTTACCTTAAAGCACTGGAGGTAGCCTTAATGGATAATAAATTAAAAGATTTTTGGGGCAATGATGCAATTGATTATGGCTCAAAAGACGAAATGACTAAAAAATATGCCGATAATATTTTTGTTTTTGTATCAGATAAACCGTTTGGCGACGGATACGTTTTATATTTATGCGAGGATGAGGAAGAAAAAAAGGCATATAACTGGCTTGATGACTATGATGAGTTAATGGAAACAAAAGGAATAACTGTTTATGGGGCCGGCGTTAATTGGGGGTACAATGTATCAAATGCGAGGATGCAGGGTTTTCATGGAGGAATCGGTGTATGAGCGATATTACATTTACACTGGATAACATTCGGAAAACCCCATGGAAGGATATCAGCAAAAAGCCATTGCTGTTAGTGCCAAAGGATATTCGCATGGCTCTTCGATGTGTTGATTGATCCAGGAGCTTATCATACTTGCATATCAGAATCATTGATGATGAAAATCCTTAGTAAAGTTTTGGACGAGCATGGTGATAGGCTGAAAGAGGTCGGAACAGTTAATGCACAAGGCGTATATGGCGAGACAAGTAGGGAATCCGTTTTTGTATTGCCACATTTTTACATAGGAAGCATTCATTTGACTGATGTTTTGGTTACGGTACTAAAAACAGAAAACATTCAATGCTTGATAGGCCGCTCAATACTTCATCAATGCGTTTTAACTCTAAATCCTGAATTAAATAATATGCAATTTGATTTTAAGGAATGTTTAAAGCCACATAAGCAACGAGTTAATGATATGATACCGTTTAATGAGGTCTTGCAATTAGCTGAGTTTTCTGTAGATTAGTTAGTGAATCAAAAAAATATTAATACTTTAGCCGATGATGTCATCGGCTTTTTCAGTAGAAAGGGATAGTTATATGGCACTGTTTAATTACAAAGAACTTGAAACATTACAAGCTGAAAACGATGTTCTTAAAGAAAAAATATCTGTTTTTAACGAGCGCGGCGCCAGACGAAAGCATCGGGCAACACCGGAACAGCGTGAGCATATAATTTCTCTTTCTTATCAAGGTGTCAGTCAGAATAAAATTGCCGATATAATGACCAACCAAACCGGTGAAAAATGGAACAAGACCCCATACGAAATATCATAACTTCGGCAAAGAATTAAAATTTTCCACAAGCGAGAACGCACTCCAAATCCTATGCTAAATCATCGGATACGGGGTGCGTTTTCGTTTGCGAAGCAAACATCAAGGTTACCGCTGTCCACACCGATAAATCGCATATTCACACACATTTTTTGATAAACACCGTCAACATCGAAAGCGGTAGGAAATATACACAGAATAATGAACAGCGGTTAGAGATACAGGCATTATCGGACAGGATATGTGATAAATACGGGCTTCACGCTCTGACCGAAGAACAGAAGAACCTCGGCACATATAAAAAACCTGATGAATACCGTGCCGAGCAATCCGGCCAAAGTTGGAAATCTGAACTGAAAGCCACTATTGACGATATTTTATCAACTGCCATCAGCCGTGATGATTTTATCCGCAAGATGGGAAAGTACGGTTATAAAGTCAAATGGTCCGATGATGATTATCTGGAACTATAAACTTTTTGGAGGAAATAAATAATGGCAACGTATGGATATGTTCGTGTTTCTTGTGCCGATCAGAATGAGGGGCGGCAGATGATAGCAATGAATGATATGAAAGTACCGGAAAAACAGATATATATGGATAAGTTAAGCGGTAAAGATTTCAACCGTCCCATGTATAAATCACTTGTAAAAAAACTACGTCCCGGTGATTTACTTTATATAAAAAGCATTGACCGCTTAGGGCGCAATTATGAGGATATACAGAACCAATGGCGTATTCTGACCAAAGAGCGTGGGATTGATATCGCAGTTGTTGACATGCCATTGCTTGATACCCGTAATGGGAAAGATTTGGTTGGGACTTTTCTAGCAGATATTGTATTGCAGATTCTTTCTTTTGTGGCACAGAATGAGCGGGAAACGATCCGCAAGCGGCAGGCGGAGGGGATTGCAGCGGCTAAGGCAAAGGGTGTTCGCTTTGGCCGCCCTATAAAAAAGCCCCCTGAAAATTTCGCTGTAGTGGTGAAGCAGTGGGAGTGTGGAAAAATATCATTTGATGAGGCATTAAGGCAGACAGGCTTCAAACAAGCCACATTTTATAACCGTTTGCGGGAGTTTCGACAATTAAAGAAAAAATAAAACTATAAAAAGGTAGACTTTTTTATAGCTTCGCATCTATATGAAACCTTACCAAATATCTGATTGACTGTCAACAAATAAGACGAATTTTTTACTAAAATATCGGATTATCTTATTTTTTCAAATATGACGTTGTGATATTTCAGTAAATAGACATTTATAAAAAAGTCTACCTTTTTAGAATGAAAGGTATTTACTTATGCTATAGCACTTGGATGAAAACTATACCTTGTTGTTATTGCCCGCATCCTCGATGAACTCAATATTTTTCATAGCATAGCGCAGAGACATATTGATTAGCTCGTTGCGTGAGCGACTGCTTTTGAGGGCAAGCCCTTCAAGTTCATCATTAAGTTCTTTTTCAATGCGGATTGTCATTGTTACGGAACGCTCGGTTTTAGGTGTAACAATAAATTTTTCTTTCATAAAGCAATTACCTCTCCATCAATTATATTTGCTTTATTGAAACTTAATAAGAACACAATAAGCAAACATTAATGATTGCATTATGCTAATTTATATGTATAATAGAAGTAAAACATAAAACAGAGGGGCATATGAAAACAGGCGCAAAAAATAGTTTTAATAAGCAAAATTCTAATAACAATATATATCAGCTCACCAAACCACAATTGTCCATATGGAATATGGAGCAATACTACGGCGGAAGCATAGCAAACATAACAGGTTCAATCCTGATTAATCATCCTGTTGATACCCGGACACTTAACGCTGCCCTTAATACAGTCGTTGAGCGGTATGATGCTTTGCGTATCCGCATTAGTGTCCAAGATGGTATACCAGTGCAATACATTGATACTCATAAATCGCAAATGTTTAATATTGTCAACTTTTCGGAGAAAAATGAGTTTGATTTTTGGGTCAATGTTCATGCCGAAACTCCCATTGATTTAAACGACGAAATATATAAATTCACAATCATCACAATTGGTCAACAAATAGGCTTTGTATTGAAGCTCCACCACCTGATAGCAGATGCGTGGACATTTCATCTGATTGCCAATGCTGTTAATGGAATTATCAAGGGAGCAACCCCTGACGCTTATAGCTATTTAGATTTTATTACGGCAGAAAAGGATTATGAAGCATCTTCCCGATATCAAAAAGATAAAGATTATTTCTTATCATGCTTTGGACAATGCAATGAGCCGGTATTTATACATAGCAAGCAAGCCGGAAGTCCGGACGCTAATCATTTGAATCTTTCAATTAATAAAGAAGATGCAACGAAGATACAGATATTTTGCGACCAAAACGGTATTTCTGCATATTCATTATTTATAACTTCATTGGCAATATATATGTACCATATTAAAGGCGAACAAAATTTGTATATCGGTACAGCTGTCCTTAATCGTTCCGGAAGAAAAGAAAAAGCGACAGCCGGTATGTTCGTCAATAATGTGCCGGTTCTGTTTCAAATTGATGAAAACCAAAACTCGCTTCAAAATCTGATAAACAATGCTGAGTGTATTTCAAAAATATTCCGACACCAGAAGTATCAATATGTCGATATGCTCAAAGATATTAGGGAGCAGTATAATTTCACCGGCAAACTTTATGATGTTGTAGTAAGCTATCAAAACGCCACGCTGGATGACGGTACATCATCACAATTCCATTTTTGCGACTGTCAAGGAGAAAGCTTAAACATTCACATCAATGACAGACATAAGGAAGGTGTTTTTCATTTGGATTATACCTATCAGACGGAGTTATTTGCTCAAAAAGATATTAAGCGATTACATAGCCATTGGCAAAACTTGATTAGAGATATAATAGATAATCCTAACAAATTTCCACAAGAATTAAAATTGCTGTCAGATGATGAATTTCATCAAGTAATCCACGGTTTTAATGATACTGCGATTGATTACCCAAAAGAAAAATGTATTCATCAGCTATTTGAGGAACGGGCAAACCAATCACCGGATGCTATAGCCGTGATATTTAACGACACGGATTATACCTATCGACAAATAGATGAAATGTCAAACTCCCTCGCCCACATCTTGCGTAAAAGAGGTGTTAGCCGGGATGATATTGTCGCCATCATTGCTAAGCGCAGTTATAAAATCATTGTCGCGCAGCTTGCGATTTTAAAAGCGGGTGGAGCATATATGCCGATTGACCCAGCTTATCCGCAAGATAGAATAGTCTTTATGTTAAGTAATGCCGATTGTAAAATAATCATTACGTTTGGTGCGGTGATTGATGGTGGTATAGATATGGAGGATGATTCGATTTTTAAAGGTAACACCACTACACTTGAAAACATCAATTCATCAGATGATTTATGTTATGTAATTTATACAAGTGGTTCAACCGGAACACCAAAAGGTTCAATGGTCACACACAAAAACTTTGTGAACTTCTGTGAAAACAATGATAAAAATAGCATCCAAGTTACGATAGCAAAAAACTGTAAATCCTTCATTTGCCTTGGTTTATTCACTTTTGACATGGCATCTGCGGAAATATACTTGGCTTTGCTTAATAGCCACAAAGTCGTGCTGCCCGATGGCAAACAGCTAGACGATCTTAATGAACTGGCGCGTTTGATTGAGATTCATGAAGTTGACTTCATCCTTACCGTACCGACAAGAATGTTATCTTATTTGAACAGCGCTGCATTCTCAAAAAGCATCCAAAGGCTGAAAATTCTTAGCTTAGGTGGCGAAACACTTACAAATGAGATTGTTGGTAAACTTAAATCATATACGGACGCAATCATTTTAAACGGATATGGGCCTGCCGAAACGACACAAGGATGCACTTGGACAAAGGTTGACGCTGATATTACCATCGGTAAACCCATTGCGAATACGCAAATTTACATTCTAGGTAAGCATCTTCGGCCTCTCCCCATCGGAGCGGTGGGTGAACTATGTATTTCTGGCGATGGTGTAGGGCGCGGGTATCTAAACAATCATGAATTAACTGCCGAAAAATTTATCCAAAATCAGTTTGTCGAAGGTGAGCGGATGTATAAAACTGGTGACCTTGCTTGTTGGCGCGAAGATGGGAATATTAAATATATAGGTCGTATTGACAATCAGGTAAAGATTCGCGGATTGCGAATTGAGTTAGGCGAGATTGAGACAGCGATAGCAAAACATAGTGGTATCAAGCAAGCAGTCGTAGATGTTAGGAAAGATAATAATGAACGACAATTTATTTGTGCGTTTTATGTAAGCGATTGTGACACTGACGAAAAACTACTACGCTCGGAACTTGATAAAACTCTGCCGCGTTATATGATTCCGCATTTTTTCACACGACTCAAAGTATTTCCCTCTACATACAGCGGAAAGATTGATTTCAAATTGCTGCCATCACCGGATTTCACTCAAACAAGTTTGAACGCAGTTTATGTCGCACCCTTGACAGAGCGGGAAAAAGTACTTACGCGAGTAATGGAAAGCGTACTTGGCGTATCATCAATTGGCATGGAAGATAACTTTTTTGTTCTAGGCGGTGATAGCCTTGCCACGATTGAATTTACAGCAAAGGCTCATAGTGAAGGCTTCCATTTTACTGCACAGGATGTGTATGAATACCCGACTTTGGCTTCGCTGATGAAATATATCACAGAAGGAGGACTTAAGGCAACGCGGTATAACAAAAAAGATTTTACGGTAATTAATAAACTTTTAGAATCAAATATGGCAAGTAATAAACCGCTTCCAATCGAACAGCCATTAGGAGATGCCCTTATAACGGGAGTGACGGGTTGGCTCGGTGCTCATGTACTGGATGAGTATCTGTCTTCCAATGCTGGAATCGCCTATTGTATTGTGCGCGGTTCAGACTTAGTGAACAGTAAGAATCGGTTGGATCGTATTCTTAGTTGCTACTTCGGTAATAAATATGCGGATTGCAACAGAATTATTGTCATTTATGGTGACATTATCAATCCAATCACAATAGACAAGCCGATAGACACAATTATTCATTGTGCAGCAAACGTCAGGCATTATGGAGCTTACCAGACATTCCATGCCGTAAATGTAAAGGGTACTAATAACATAATCGCTTTGGCAAAAGAAAAAGGTGCAAAGTTATTACATATATCCACCACATCGATTTCTGGCAATAATTATATGCAATCTCCGGAGTCATCACCAACCGTTTTTGATGAATCTAAGATATACATAGGACAATCGCTTGAAAATGTATATGTGCGGAGCAAGTTTGAGTCAGAAGTTACAGTATTGCAAGCTAAAATCGAAGGGCTTGATGCGGTAGTTATTCGTGTTGGTAATCTGTCAAACCGGTATGCCGACATGAAATTCCAAAAGAACTACCATGAAAATGCAACCCTAACAAGATTGAAAGCCTTTGTTGAATTGAGGTTATATCCCGAAACAATGCAAGATTTCCCATTGGAGTTTTCGCCGGTGGATGATACTGCAAAAGCAATTCTTACGATAGCACGGTATTGGGACAAGGATTATTCTGTATTTCATGTCTATAACCCCAATATAATTAAGTTCATGAATTTTGCAAGTGTGCTAGCGGAAATGGGAGCGGAAATATGCCCGGTCACAACGGAGCGATTTGTTTCGGCAGTAAATGGTACTCCGCACATCAAGGAAACCTTTATACACGATATCAACAAGGATGGAAGATTAAATTTTCAAAGCAATATCAAGCTTGGCAATGATTTTTCCATATATTATTTAAACCGTATGGGATTTGAATGGAGTCCAATTAATGATGGTTATTTAGAAAAATATATATTTTATTTCAAAAATATTGGCTATTGGGAGGTATAGCAATGAGTAACAAATCTTATCCGCTTTACGAAGTCGCTCAGGTGAGCAACATGAAGGAACTGGTGAATCACACCGCTGAAAAATACGGAAACAAACCCGCTTTTATCTTTGAGCGAAAAGGTGAAACCATCCAGGTCAGTTACCGTCAATTTAAATCTGATGTCGATGCATTGGGAATGACTTTCTTTGATATGGGTATTAAGGAAACGAAAATAGCCGTAATCGGTGAAAACTCTTATGAGTGGATATTGACTTACCTTGCTATAGTCAATAGTGGTAACGTGATTGTTCCAATTGATAAAGAGTACCCAGCAGCAGAAGTTAAAAACTTGGTAAAGCATTCTGGTACGGAGATACTTGTATATTCTGAAACTTATAGCGATGTAGCAAAGCATTTACGGGAAAGTGATACAGCTATTCGGTGTTATATAAGCATGAACAGCTTATGTGAATTGGTTGAACAAGGCAATGCGTTGATTAATCAAGGCGAAAAAAGTGTTATTAATTATTCAATAGAAAATGATAAACTCGCTGTTCTTGTTTATACTTCAGGAACAACAGGTAATGCAAAAGGAGTAATGTTATCGCATAAAAATTTATCTTGTAATGCTGCTGGTCTCTGTAATCTTGTATCTTTTCCTGAAAGTTTTTTGTTAATTTTACCTATGCACCATATGTTTGCATTAGATGCAGGCACTTTGGTGATGTTGCTTCAAGGGGGTACCATTGCCATTAATAATAGCTTGAAAAAGTTGCCAAGCGATATGAAAAAATATAAACCACGAAATATTTTTATGGTTCCGCTGTTTGTGAAAACCTTTTATGAGCAAATTATTTCTATGGCTGGAGAAGAACGAAGTAAAGAGCGTTTAGTGGAAATATCAAAGGAAGTATTCGGAGGAAACCTTTCCACCGTCTTTTGTGCAGGAGCGCCAATCGATTTAAAATATGTATTAGGATACAGAGAACTCGGAATAGAATTCGTGGAAGGATATGGTCTTTCTGAAGCCGGCGCAGTTACATCAAATCGCAATCATTATTATTGCGATAATAGCGTTGGTCAGGTATTACCTAATTGTGAAATAAAAATAGCAGACCCAGACATAAATGGTCATGGTGAAGTTTACGTAAAAGGCGTTAATGTTATGCTTGGATATTACGAAAACGAACAGGCTACATCAGAAGCGTTCAATGGGGAGTGGCTAAAAACCGGTGATGTTGGATATGTGAATGAAGATGGTTTTTTATTCGTTTCAGGCCGAACGAAAAATCTAATTGTTTTAAGTAGCGGCAAAAAAATAAATCCCGAAGAATTAGAATTTGCACTTGAAAACAATATCAAATACATAAAAGAAGTTGTTGTGTTTGCAGAGGATGATACTGTAGTCGCAGAAGTATTTTTGGATATCGCCAATCATCCCGATTGTGCATCCCAACTCAATGACGATATTTTAGGTTTTAACCAAACGCAAGCTCCTTATAAAAATATAAACAAAACGGTAATTCGCGAAATAGAGTTCCCAAAAACTTCGAGCAAAAAAATAAAACGTCAATATAAATAGCGGAGGAAAAAGCAAATGCTTGAAAAATTACAGGAAATAGTCCGGCGTTACACCGACGATGAAGATTTCATCCTCACCGAAAATATGATTTTGCGGAGCGATTTGGGCATTAACTCCTATGAGTTGGTTCAGATGATTTGTGATGTCGAGGAAGCTTTTGACATTGAAATACCTGACCGTGCGATTGGCGGGCTTAAGACGGTTAAGGATGTGTTAAATTATGTTGGGATATGAAATATATAGATATAAAAGAGGGAATGGCCAGCATATGTAAAGGAGGAGCCCAATTGCCTAATGCGAGTAGTAATATTAAAATCGGAGACAATTTTATCCGTTTTGAAAATAATTCAATTAAACTTTCGAGCGTCGCGAGGACGAGCCTATTTAAATACCGAAACATTGAATATGAAGAAGCCAGAAAAGAGTACAAAAGAGAAAAAGAACATTTTGAAAGAGAAAGAAACAATAGAGTAATAATTTATTTCTTTGCAACATTGGTGTTAATTTTAATAGCAACACTTCTTCTTAGTAATGAACTTAACTCTTTTGGTATTGTAGCTCTGATTGCTGCCGGAATATGCTTTATAGCATATCGAGTAAAAAAAGGCGACAGTGCTTATCCTTTTGCTCCGCCTAAAAAAAGGGATTATCCTGATAGATTTGGGTTAGGTGTTGAGTTAAATTCTGGCTACATGGAAATTTTTTCGGCATTAGGGACAGATGGCCAAATAGCGCTAAATGATTTGCGAGAAATTATTGACGAGGCAACTGAACGGAAGGGAGTAATCAATTTTAGTATGATTGATAACAGTATCACCGTGAAGAATAAAGATGGAATTATTAACTTTGGTGATGATTCAGAGATAAAAAATGAAAGGGTATCGCAGTATGAATAATAATAATGGTGTTATTAATCTGGGCCACGGAGCCGTAATCACTAATGTAGTGACCACTAATTCAAATAATAACGAAACACCTAAAACATTTCCTATTGAAATAGTAAAAGCAATTGATTTAATCAAAACAATGGAGGAACTTACAGATGAACAAAAAAAGTATATTATTTCAATGTTGGATAATGCAAAAAACGCAGATAATGATGAAGCAAAGCAATCTTGTAAAAATTCATTTGCGTCTTATATGAATTACTTAGGAAATACCTCTAAAAAGGTTTTATCTGTGTTAGCGAATTTAACTACAGTAATAACTTTTTTTGGTAACGGTTAAGTATATTAAGATAAAGGGGCTGTTTCCGTCTGCTCTTATAAACATTATTGATTCCGGCAGGGTACTTTACAAAACTCTGCCTTAGAATTATGGGAGATAAAAACTTTATCACAATGCTTACAGATACGCAATGGCCTATCAGCATCAGCCGGATAGAAGCCATAAAGCGTATCGATTGTATTTTTGAGGGATGAAAAATCCCATATCAACGTCGGCTTGTCAAGCATTTTAAGCCGGAAACCGAGTCCGTACATCTTAAATGAATCAACAACTTTTGAGTATAGGCTTTTTAAAGATATATCGTCGGTTTTACTATAGCGAAAAGCGGCAGCAAAATGAAGATATAGTTCTTTAAAATATACGCTCATCCACTCAAATTTTTCGCCATACAGCCGACTAAACACTATTTCATAAACAAGGGGTCGGCCAGTAAACATCGTTACCGGCAAGGTATTATCCGACATTACGAAGTTTTCAGCCATCGCGATATCAGCACTGGAAAACAGGTTTTCAAAAACCATTCACTAAAATATGATGATGCCAAAAGTGAAGCATGGAACAGGAAGCAGGCGGCGGTATTCGAGAAGTCTGTTGAGGAATTGACCGCCACTACATCCAACATAACTTTCAATGATTATGCTGATTATGTAATCGAATCCAAAGTCAGGGCTGGTATTATTGCTAAATCAACTCCGTTGCTTTCAAGGAAAACATCATTCCCCGTAATTATGCTAACGCAGCTATGCCACCCAAATGCGGACGCGCAGAAATTACGGCGATCAGCGAAGAAGAGTTAAAAGCATTTTTCACTGCCCTCTACTCGAAGGAGAGGCATTTCGCCTATAAGGTTTTATTTACCCTGATGCTTACGGCCGCCTGCCGAATCGGCGAGATTACCGCCCTTACATGGGATAGCGTGGATTTTGGTGAAGGCCGGATTCAGATTTGTCGGCATTTCGTACAAGATGAGAGTGGTGTTTACGTCAAGGAAGGTAGCAAAACGAAGGCTGGTGTAAGATGGTTATATCTCGATGACAGGATGATGGATATGCTCGCTGTTTATCGCGATTTTTATCTAAACGAGATGAGGAAATACGGTTCAAAATGGGCTGGCACAAACGCGGTTTTCACGATATCCCACCGGCCGGGCGATTACATCCGGCCCTATACGGTGAGGGAATGGCTCATGCGATTCTTGAAAACGAATGGCTTTAGACACATCCGTCTCCATCAGTTTCGCCACACTTCAGTGAGTTTGCAGCTCCAAGAAGGTATCAGCATACCGGATATCGCAAAAAGAGCAGGCCACAGCCGACCGAATGTTACACTTTCCGTTTATGCCCATACAATGCGAATCAACGATAAGCATTTAAGTGAAGCCGCGACCAAGATTCTGCCAATGCTATCTGTGCAAAATTGAAAAGTTGACCATTTGTTGACCAAAACGAATTTCAATGAAGCGAATGAACTACTGTTCTGATATCTTCTATCATATCAATAACCGCCGCTCTTGACGCTTCGGCGAAGCCTTCGCTGCCGAATTTAGCGTATTTCTCTTCCTGATAGGCTAGGATGATGCCGCGTGATGAGTTAATAATCGCGCCTAAGCCGTCGTCATTAAAGAAATAGGCGAGGTCTTTGGCACTGCCGCCTTGGGCGCCGTAGCCCGGGACTAAAATATATGCGTTCGGCATAATTTTTCTTAACTCTTTACCCTGCTCAGGATAAGTTGCCCCCACAACCGCTCCTATTGTGCTGTAACCGGTTTCGGCATCAATATAATCTTTACCCCACTCCGCTACTTTTTTCGCAACATGCTCATAGAGCGGTTTCCCGTCGATAAGCTTGTCCTGAAATTCACCGCTTGAAGGATTCGATGTCTTGACCAGAACAAATAGGCCTTTGTTTTCTTTCACCGCCACATCAATAAAGGGCTTTACTCCATCCGAACCCAGATACGGATTAACGGTAACGAAATCTTCCGCAAAGGGGGCGAAAAAATTATCCCCGACTTTAACCTTGCCAAGATGAGCGGCGGCATACGCTTCGGATGTCGAGCCGATATCACCGCGCTTGATATCGCCGATTACCACCAAGCCTTTTTCTTTGCTGTATGCGGTCGTTTTGTGAAAGGCTTTAAGCCCTTCAATTCCGAATTGCTCATACATAGCGATTTGTGGTTTGACTGACGGGATTAAGTCATAGATGTGGTCAATGATCGCTTTATTATATTGCCAGATGGCTTCACCCGCGCCCGCTAATGTCTCGCCATGCTCGGCAAACGCATTTTTTAATATGTGCGCGGGGATGAATTTCAGCATCGGGTCAAGCCCGACTACGATCGGCGCCCCCGTTTTCTTTATTTTTGCGACTAATGTGTTAATCATGCATCACCTTTGTTTTAGAAATGATTTTTTGTTACTGTTATACGGTTACTTGCGCTTCTTCGGTATATTTCTTGATGTTTGCGGCATTTACGTACTTTTCTGTTTCATCGCCTGAGACGACCACGAACGTCGGCGCTTGCATAACCCCGTAGCGTACCGCTAACTCGATATTTTCTTCGGCATCAATCGTCATGTATGGTATACCGCTTAAGTATTCCTTGGCGATTTTGCAGTTGGGGCAGGTTTTGGTCGTGAAAAGGTAGGCGATACGTTCAGGCTTTTCGACTGAAACGGTTACTTCATCGGTAAGGTCGGTTGTGCTTGACAAAGTTACCATGCTTGTAACCGGCTTGTTTATTTGTGATTCAGGTTCATAATTAATGCGGTTTTGGTATTCCTGCATTTTTCCGTCATTCCAATTTTTGACCGGGCGGTAATATCCCGTGATACGGCTGTAAACTTCGCAATCTTTATCGCAGTGCGGACATTTCTTTACTTCACCCGTCAAATATCCGTGTTCCTGACATATCGAATAGGTCGGCGATATCGTATAGTAAGGCAGGTGATAATTTTCGGCAATCGTCCGAATCAGAGCGGCGGCGGCTTTCCAATCGGGCAATTTCTCGCCCAAAAAGGCGTGGAAAACGGTTCCTGATGTATATAATGTCTGGATTCCGTCCTGAATATCCAGGGCATCGAAAATATCGCTGGTATAGTCAACGGGTAAATTCGAAGAGTTCGTATAATACGGAACATCACCGACTTTTCCTGCGGATTTGATGGCGGGCCACTTTTTCTTATCATGCTTTGCCAAGCGATAGGTGGTACTTTCGGCGGGAGTTGCTTCCAAATTATAAAGTTCGCCGTATTCTTCCTGATAATCGCTCAGGCGGTTCCGCATATGGTTAAGTACTTCACGGGTAAATTCCTGTGTTTTCTTATCTGTCATATCGGCGCGTATCCAATTCGCATTAAGACCGACTTCGCTCATCCCGATTAAGCCAATGGTCGAAAAATGATTGTCAAAAGAACCAAGGTACTTTTGGGTGTAGGGGTAAAGCCCTTCCGCCATTAGTTTACTGATTACTTCACGTTTGACATGGAGGGAGCGGGCGGAAATATCCATCATGCGGTTAAGGCGGCGGAAGAAATCGTCTTTGTTCGCTGATTGATAAGCAATCCGCGGCATATTGATGGTCACAACGCCAATCGATCCCGTGCTTTCACCCGAGCCGAAGAAACCGCCTGTTTTTTTGCGGAGTTCGCGTAAATCTAGGCGCAAACGGCAACACATACTGCGGACATCACTCGGTTCCATATCGGAATTAATATAATTCGAAAAATATGGGGTACCGTACTTAGCGGTCATTTCGAATAAAAGACGGTTGTTTTCATTATCCGACCAGTCAAAATCGCGGGTAATCGAATAAGTCGGAATCGGGTACTGGAAACCGCGGCCGTGTGCATCGCCCTCAATCATTGTTTCGATAAAGGCTTTATTAATCATGTCCATTTCTTTTTTGCAATCGCGGTAGTAAAAATCCATTTCCGCTCCGCCGACGATGGCGCGAAGTGATGCTAAATCAGAAGGTACGGTCCAGTCTAAGGTAATATTGGTGAAGGGTGC
>WQST01000034.1 GCA_009787745.1 Lachnospiraceae bacterium | reverse complement strand
CCGCCCGCCTAGAACATTCAAAGCCCGCCAAGACGCGCGAATTTGTGCCGCTTTTTAGGCACAAATTCGCTGAATAACTAGTCGCGCTCTGCGCGGCTAGTTATTCTTAATCGGCGTTCTGTGCCGATTTAGAATAACTTTTCATACCCGGATGATTCTTAAGCATATCAGGAACATTCCCTGTTTTCCGAATATTCATAATCAAATTAATCTTCTCAAGTTCATCAGGCGTCGAATGTTTCTTCAAAACCGTAATAACCGACTCAATCTCTACATCACTAAACGTCAGCTTCTTCTTCTGCCCGCGCTTCATTACCGAAAGAAGAAACGGCAGCATCGAATCGGCGGACAAACTGTTGCTTTCAAAAACCATAGTTTGCAAAAAATCCAGTTTATGTTTTTCAATATCCTTTAAAAGCGGGTCATTCATCCACTCAGCATTATTTTTACTCATTTTCTTTCCCTTCCAAATCATCAAGATTGTTAAAATTTTCGTACATTTCCTTTTGCTCGGGCGTCATCATTCCCATCAACATATTCATTAACATATCATCGGCACCCGAGGTCTTTTCACTATTTTCATCCGTACCGCCGCTCATCCCCATTCCGCCGAAAATATTTCCTAATGCACCGAACATTCCGCCGCCTTCCATATCGGGCATCGCGCCATTCATTAACTCCATCATCGGAGCGAGTTGCTTCCACATTTCCATGGCCTGAATCATCCCCGAGAATTGTTCAAGGCGCTTCTTATCGCTTTCATCGGAGTACGGGATCAGAGCCATGACAAGTGAATGGAAATTACCCGTATCATCTTTTTCCTGCCCGTTTTGCAGACGGAAAGGGTAGCGTTTGGAATAGGAGATGGTATATTGCAACTCTAAGTATTTGATATAGACGGCTAAATGTTTTTGCCACCGATCATCCAAAAAAGACATAAGAATCTTAAGTTTCTGGATTTGATTGGTCGTAAATAATGTGTCAAAAGCGGCGACTTTGTCCTGAATTGAATAGTCCATATAAAGCCTTTCCTATATCTTTCATAAACATGTTTATGCTGCGCATAATATGATTATACTAACACAAAAAATCATGGGCGATCTTTTTGACCGCCCACGAAGTTTTAAGACATCATACTAGCAGCATCCATTGCCGCCAAAGCTGTTGAAGCCGCCAAAACCGCCGCCGCCGCAGCAGCATAAAAGGATAATTATCCAGAGACAATTATCGCCGCCGCCAAAGCCGCCGCGCCCAAATCCGTCGCCGCCGCATAAACACAATAAGATAAGAATCCAAATAATAGAACTACAACCGGAGTTAGCATTGCCGCATCCACAGCTGGTTGCTGATAAATCGCTCATTTTAAGCCTCCAAAGGTTTATTTATGGTTTATATTATGTGAAACGGCTGTCATTGTTTCCTATCTTTTAACAATTTTCGCTGATTATATAAATTATACGATGTCCCCTGTCATTCTGAACCGCAGACAGAAGCTCAGTTAATCCCTAAAGCAACGTAAGAACACATGTGAAAACAATTATTTACGCGGTGGTGGGAAGCATGATATAATAAGGCTGGTTATAATTATTTCATTTAGGAGTTAAATTGAAAACAGAAATCAGACAAAAAAACGCGCCAAACAGAGCCGTTTCAGTAAATAGATCCAATTCGGCAAGCCGCCCCGGCAATTACGCATCGGCAAACAAATACACATCGGCGACCAGACCCAACTTAACCAATAAGTCCGAGATACCCAACAAGCCCGATGCCCCGAAAGTCGATATCGACCCTGAAATGCAGGATATGGTTAGCGCATATATTAAGCAAAAAGAAAAGCGTCGGAAATGGCTGGCATTTTTTTGTGCGCTGACAGCTTTGGTATGCTTTTTTAGTTTTGGTGCGTATACTTATTTCGGCGAGCGGATGACCAATAATACATCGAACTTGGCGAATCTGCGGGGTGATACTACTTATGCTCACATTAATATGGAGCCGCAAGTAGTCGTCCACAGAACAGGGGAAATTGAACTGCCTGATATTTTGGAAGAGTTTAAAACCCTTTGGAACCAAAATAAAAGAATAATCGGCTGGATTAAAATAGATAAAACCAATATCGATTATCCTGTCATGCAGACAGTCAATAATGAGTACTATTTAGATCGGAATTTCAGTCAGGAATATGATAAAAACGGCAGTATTTTCATGGATTATCAATGCGAATTATACCCCCGTTCAGACAATTTGATTATCTACGGACATCATATGAAAAACGGCAAAATGTTCGGGCAACTGCAAAAATACGAAAAAGAGTCTTTTTACAAAGACCATAAAATAATCCAATTCGATACTATTTATGAAAAAGGCACATATGAAGTCATGTTTGCCTTCCGCTCAAAAGTATATAATGAAGAAGATATCGTCTTCAAATATTACCAATTCATAGACGTTATCTCCGTTGAAGAATTTAACTCCAACATGCGCGAAATGGCGGCGCTGTCATACTACGATACAGGGGTAACGGCAAGTTACGGCGATGAACTATTGACCTTATCAACCTGTGATAATGCAACCGAAGCGGGAAGGTTCGTCGTTGTGGCGAAGCGGATTGGGTAAGGATAGAATGCAAAGTACATTCAAGCATGGGATATTCGCCCAAGCGATGATTTTATGAAGAAAATAATGAATTTCTGGAAAATTCAAATAAACGGTATGGGAATTAAAATAATATATAATTTTTTGATAAATGTAATCATTGGAGCTTTATATTATCTAATTTCATTTAATGTTATTGCGAGTTATCAAACGTTAAAGTATTATTTGAATTATGAGTTTATTTCTATTACGTTAGCTATAATTTTTCCTGTTATTATATCAATGCTATTAGGAAAGCGTTTATTAGAAAGACTTTGTTTTTTCATATTAGGTCATTTTGCATTTGTATTTTCATATTTAATTACTGTTCTGATTGATATCATAATATTTGAACTAAGATGATTAGAAGAACCGTACCGAAGTAAGTTTGAACGAGGCAGACCAGCTATAACATTTAATACTATGTCTCCTAACTATAGGGTTTACATACCGAAAGAGCAAATATCTTCATATGACAGCAGAATTTTAGGTGCTTTAGCCGAATCGCTTGAGCCAGTTAAAGGAAATTTTATAAGCTTTGCAAGTAATTTAATAGCAAAACATGCCGGTAAATTTATACCTCCAATATTTAGAGGAATAGGCTCAAAAATTAATGATTTGCTTAATAATGATAAAGCGAAATGTGAGGAGTAGTAAATGAATGACTTATTACGACTAACTATTATTATGAATGCTTTTTGTATTTTTTTTCTAATATTATATTCACACAGATTTAGAAAATATATTAAAGAAAATCTCTTTAATGGAATAGATAAAAATACTGTAAATGATTTTATTAAAAATTTTACGTTTAAGCAACGTTTTTTTATTACTTATATGAAAGAATGTAATTCTACAGGCAAACAGCGTAAAGGGTTAGCTGTTTGGTATATTATATGTCACTGTATACATATATTGGCGGTCATTTCACTTGTTATTGCATCTTGGTTTGAGTTTTTTTATAATTTATTTGATATAAACGATCGTATTATAAGTTTTCCTATTACATATAGTTATTTCCTTGCCTCTGTTACTATTATAACTATAGGAGCACTTCCTTTAAGTGTACCTATAGGATTATTGATTCACTTGTTTTCAAAAAATAAATACGATTTACAAAAAATAAGAATAATCAGGGGAATAGATCAAAGAGGTATTAATTCTGGCATTTATAATGTATTTACTACCACAAGAGACACAGCTCCCATTAAAATATACGAAAACGAAATTAAAGAATTCAATGTTATAAAAGGTAAGCAGAGTTTTTGGGTATCAGAATCAAGAAAGAATAGTAATGAGTTAGAAATATATGTGCTTGATTCTATTGTGGAACTAGAAGTTGGTTGTGATATTAATGAAAATTTATGGATTAGAGAAAAGAATGTAACGGATTAAACGTAAAAAGAGGATAAAATGTCTAACTTTACACCCTAAACACCATTATATGTGATAATTGCGCTATTATGTACTTCAATGTTCAGTATAAAGTGTTTTATCCATTTGTACATGAACATAACGCTGAATGGTTACTGGTCAAAAACAGAGGGTATATCCTGTTTGCCGTAAAGGATTCGTACAATAGTTACGATTTTTTTACTATCATCAACTATGTAGAATAGTAGATAGTTCCCGATTACAATAAAACGAATCCCCTCTGCACGAAGCTTTTCATCATGATAAAGCGGAAACTTATATGGGTATTCCCGAAGTTCAACCAGTTTTTGCCCCACTGCACCCAAAAAGCGTTCGGCAGCTTGTGAATTGCACAAATCAACACTTATATATTTAATAATCTCCGCAAGGTCTAAGGCGGCGGGGTCTGAATATTTAACTTTGAAAACCATATTCATCCCTCAACTTAGCCATGACCGCATCGGCATCCATAACCTTGCCTTCCTTGATCTGATTCAAACCGGTTTCAAGTTTCTCATACAAATCCTCCTTGCTATGGAAAGTAACGCTTTCTGGTGCCGGGGGAACCTTTATTTCAAAAGGAAGGCCGCCGACAAGGGGGATTTGATGAAGAAGCATATTCACCGCTTCGGATATTGATATTCCAAGTCTATCAAGAGTATTTTGGGCATTTGACCTTACGTTTCCATTTACCCGTATATGCAATGTTTCGTTTTTAACCATATTTATCACCTCAGTCATATTGTATCACTTTTTTAATACGAATACAATACAAAATTACATGTTATCTAATTATAAATAGGAGGAAGCTTATGATTAAAACTAAAAAAACGATGACTATTTTAGGACTTTTGACCATTATCTGAGGTTGAAAATGATACTTTATTATCATTATTTTCAACAATAGCTGATAAAATTGGAAAGAAAACGGATCAATTCATTGGGATTTGATTATGTATTATATCCGAAGTGGTAATAAATATAGGGAGGTTCTCATGAAGAATAAAAAAGAAATTTGTCTTTGGATAGGAATATTTTTTATTTTATTCCAAATTATGATGGAAAAATTAAATGAACACTCAATTATAATACTTTCAATAAAATATAGTTCAATAATTTATCTTATAAATTATATTTTAATTTTTATTGGATCAATATATATATTTATTCATCATTACTCTGATTTAAGAAAACAAGAAGACATATTTAAAAGAGGCATCTTAATTCATGGCAATATTGAATCTATAATATTTAGAGGTACAAAAAAGTCTTTAATAAGTGGTCGGCAGATTGTACCTATAGTGTCTTTTCAGTGGCAAGGAATCACATATAAATATCAAACATTAACATCAATACCACCAAAAAAATATAAAAAAGGTGATGAAGTAGAGTTACTTTTTCTTCCGGAATATCCCGATAAAGTGGTACAAAAAAATGAATCTCCTCTTTCACCAAGAGGGACATATTTTCTAGCAATAGTATTCTTTATAACATCCGTTAGAGCATTGGTAATATATAGCAGAAATTTTTAATAGGCACAAATATGATGTATATTGATATAGAATACATTATGAGAATTGACATAAAAGACGTAGTAAGACTATGGAATAAAGGTATTATAAATTAAGTGGTTAGGAATGTTTACAAATGAGCTTGCTTCTGATTTTTATGATGGTGATATACCACTTGTAGAGATGCTACCAATCGTATGACAAAAGCCGTATCATGATAGAAACAATCAATGAAATAAGCATAACAGATAATAAAGAATAGGTAAAAGAAGATGAGAAAAGTACTAACTATTATTTTACTAACGCTAATAATGACCCAAGTTTCTTGTAACACCAGAGGTCCTTTTCCGTATGGCGTATGGCAGAGTGAAAATCCTAACATAACGTTATATTTAGATGATGATAAAAATATTTGTTTTGGGACTTATTTGTTAAATGGGGACGAAATAAGCATAATTGCTAATTTCTATTATTTTAAGCGATTTTCAATATATGATGCAAATGTTGATATGAACAAAATTGATTTTTATGAGTTAGCATATTATGTTGGTGATTATAAAGTCAGAGGTGATAAGCTAACTTATAATATTATTCCATACTGGAGTGAGAAAACAGGAGTGAAACGAATTATTTTTAAAAAAATAAGTGATGTTAAAGTGATTGAAGAATAATTTAATTAATATCTACATTAATAATAGCATTTTTTGTTCAAAAAGTACTACTTTTAAATTGGATAAAAGATTTACTTTAGCATATAAAGCGAATTATAGTTGAGGAGTAAAGTTTAATGAAAAAAAATTTAATATTATATGCATTGCTAATTTTAATATTATTATCGGGCTGTGAGGGTACATCAACACCAAAGCTTTATCCGGGGGATTATTCTGACTTATATACGGTGGCTATTAATACAATGTTAGATTCATGGGGAGCGGTAGGAGGATGGTATTCAATAAGAATTAATATCATAGAGCAAGATGCTTATGGTAGAGTATTATTTCAATATTATGAGTCGAAAGTTAATCATTGTTTAATAATTAGTCAACTAACAGAAGAGCAATTTGTTTATTTTTATCCGGATTATAATTTCATATCAAGCTCAGAAGACAATTTTTCGATGGAACAGATCAATGAATTAAAAGAACGGAATGATTGGAATATGGATTTAAACATTGATAAATGTATTAGAAAAGAAATAACTATATTAAAAGAAGAAGGAAATATTATTAAAGATTCAAAATTCGAAGCTTTTTATTATGACTTGTATGATGATGAGCCTTCATTTATATCAGCGAATTATTTTAGTAAAGATGATTACGGACGATCTATATATACTACAAGAAGTAGGGGCAAAAGAACCGTTACATATTCAGGTGATGACATTATTATTATGATGTTTTATCCTGATGGAACCTATAATAAAGAAGTAGGTTATTTTGAATTAACTGAGCTATATAATTACCAAGATGAATTGAAGCAATTTAAAGAACGAAATAATTGGAACTTACCTTTTGAATAAAATATCTGCGAGAGAAAATGCTTAATTACATGTATACATTAAACTCTAACCTCTACTTAGAAGAGCAAAAAAGTTACTATAAAAAAGGTAAATACTGACGATTTTCACATCAGCGAAATTGACAAATTAGTTCCTAACATAATATAATGAAGAAAGAAGGAGCAGAAAATGTATCCTGAAAGAGTTTTTGGAAGCCAATGGATCGGAGGTTGCGAATATGCTGATGACAGAATTTAATTTGGAAGATGCTTTACAGTGTAAAAGATATCATTATTTCCGGTATCTTTTGCTTATACAAACTCAATATAACTAATTAAAATTGGTTTAATACTAATTTTAATTAGTTGTCTGTTAAACTTAAAGAGCAAATTAAAAACGGAATTCTTAAACTTAGTGTTTGCTGACATTTTCTGTTCCTTCTTTCTTCATTTTATGTCGGGAACTAATTTGTCAATCTCGCTGATGTGAAAATCGTCAGTATTTCTGGCAATCCATACTACTAATCACACCCCCAAAAACCACAACGCAATATTACTATATAAATTTGACATTTCCCTCATCATTTAGTATATTAAAATTAACCGAACTGAAAAGGAAACAAACTCATGCCTGATAATATTTGTGTAGCAATAGATGCAATGGGCGGTGATAACGCACCGTGTGAAATCGTTAAGGGCGCGTTATTAGCCGTAAATGAATGTGATAAAGTAACAGTATACTTAGTTGGCGTCACCGAACTAATCGAAAAAGAACTGACAGGCAAATCATACGACCGAAACCGTGTGGTTTTAATTGACGCAAAAGAAATCATCGATACCGCCGAACCGCCCGTGATGGCGATTCGTAAGAAAAAAGACTCATCCTTGGTAAAGGGTCTTACCATGGTCAAAGAAGGAACCTGTGACGCTTTTATCTCCGCAGGGTCAACAGGAGCGGTCTTAGTCGGCGGGCAAGTCCTGGTCGGCCGCATTAAAGGAATCAAAAGGCCGCCTTTAGCCCCACTCATCCCGACCGAGACAGGGGTATCCATCTTAATCGATTGCGGCGCCAATGTCGATGCCAGACCCGAACACCTAATCCAGTTCGCGCAACTGGGTTCCATCTATATGGAATATGTCGTCGGCATCGAAAACCCCAAGGTAGCCATCGTTAATAACGGCGCTGAGGAAGAAAAGGGCAATGCCCTCGTTAAAGAAACCTTTCCGTTACTGAAGAACTGCCCCGACATTAATTTCATCGGCAGTATCGAAGCCCGTGACATCCCCGCGGGAATCGCCGACGTTATTGTCTGCGAAGCTTTCGTCGGTAATGTCATCCTGAAACTCTACGAAGGTGTCGGCGCGACGATGATTAAGATAATAAAAAAGGGAATGCTGTCAACAGCCAGAGCGAAAATCGGTGCCTTACTCGTTAAACCGGCGCTTAAGAAAACCCTGAAAGCTTTTGACACCGAAGAATATGGCGGCGCACCTTTACTGGGTTTAAACGGACTCGTCGTCAAAACCCATGGCAGTGCTAAAGCTATCGAGATAAAAAACGCCGTACTCCAATGCGTTCAATTCACAGAACAAGAAGTCGGAAAGAAGATACAGGAAAGATTGTTTTCGTAGCATAAGCTAGGTGCCTCACGTTAAGCGATAATGAACATAATATCCTAACTAAATAAATGGGTGTGAAAACAAGAGGTGGATATGGAACTTGAAAAACTAAAGCAAATAATAGCCGAAGTGGCGGGAGTACATACGGAAGAGATTACCCTATATACGACTTTTATCGATGATCTGGGTGTCGATTCTCTTGACGTATACCAAATCATTATGGGTATTGAACAAGAATTTAATATCGAAATAACTGCCGAACAAGCCGAAACAGTAACGACCATCGAAGATGCCGTCAACCTGATTAAAGAAGCACTCGGCTAAATTTATCTGAATATTACAAATGGAGATTATCAGTGCAAATTAATAACCCTCGGAATGATAACTTAAGCGATCTGGAATCGAGGATCGAATATACATTCAAGGATAAGCTATTACTAAAGCAGGCTCTAACGCACACCTCCCACGCAAACGAACAAATGATTAACCGCCCGCCCAGTTATGAAAGAATCGAATTTCTGGGTGATGCGGTTTTAGACCTGATTACAGGTGAGTATCTAATGGACACCTATCCGCAGATGGCGGAGGGAGAACTCACGAAAACCAGAGCGCAAACCGTCTGCGAACCGGCTTTGGCACACTGTGCCAAAGACCTTGAACTGGGGCAATACATCCTTCTTGGAAAGGGCGAAGAGCATAGCGGCGGGCGTAGCCGTGATTCCATCATCGCCGATGTGATGGAAGCCTTAATCGGGGCAATTTATCGTGACGGCGGCTTGGATGCCGCGAAGAAATTTGTTTTCAAATTTATCCTCTCCGATTTAGCCGATAAAAACCTCTTTCATGACAGCAAGTCCACCATCCAGGAATATATCATGAAAAACGGGTTGGGTAAACTAAGATATGAACTTAGTTCTGTCAGCGGGCCCGAACACAATAAAGCCTTTCACATTAACCTTTTTCTGGAAGACCAAAAAATTGGCAGCGGCAGCGGTAAAAGCAAGAAAGCCGCCGAACAGCAAGCCGCTTCGCAAGCCATGAAAAAAATAAATACCGAACGACAATGAAAGAAAAAAGATGTACCTAAAAACTATCGAAATCCAAGGATTTAAGTCCTTTGCGAATCGCATAAATTTCAAATTCCATAATGGTATCACAGGCATTGTCGGCCCGAACGGTTCAGGCAAAAGCAATGTCGCCGACGCTGTCCGCTGGGTCTTGGGCGAACAGCGTATTAAGCAACTGCGCGGAGCTTCGATGCAGGATGTTATTTTCTCGGGTACGGAAGCGCGGAAGCCGTTAAGCTATGCCTTTGTCGCCATTACCTTTGATAATTCCGACCACCAACTGGCAATCGAATACGAGGAAGTAACGGTCGCCCGCCGTATTTACCGTTCAGGCGAAAGCGAATATTTGTTAAACGGAACTCCTTGCCGCTTAAAAGATATCAGCGAGCTTTTTTATGATACCGGAATCGGTAAAGAAGGATATTCAATAATCGGGCAGGGTCAAATCGATAAAATCTTAAGCGGTAAACCCGAAGAGCGCCGAGAGCTTTTCGACGAAGCCGCGGGAATCGTTAAATTCAAACGCCGTAAAAACGCCGCCCAGAAAAAGCTGGAAGATGAGAAAATCAATCTGCTTAGAATCAGCGATATCATAACCGAACTTGAAAAGCAAACAGGCCCTTTGGAAAAGCAAGCCGAAGTCGCCAAAGTCTATTTGCGTAAAAAAGAAGAACTGAAAAATCTTGATATCAGTATTTTTTTACTGGAACATAACCGTCTTTCCGAACAAATCAAAAATGCCGGCGAAAAGTTTGATTTAGCAGGAAATGAACTGAAAGAAACATCCGCCAAATACGAAAAAATAAAAGTCGAGTACGAAGAAATCGACGCGGAACTTCATTTATTGGAAGAAACCATCCAGAAAGAACGTGATGCCTTAACCGATACAGGTTTACTGCGCGGAAAGCTGACAGGAGAAATCAATGTCCTAAAAGAACAAATCATTGCCGGAAACAGGAATGAAGAACATTTAGGCAACCGCGTTCGCACGGTCAAAGGTGAAATCGAAAGCAAAAATATCGACCGCGAGGCCATCATTGCCGACAAAAAAATCATCGACATGCAAGCCGCCGAAATCGAAAATGTCCGTAACGAAGCGAAGGAGCATTTACAGGCAGTTCAAACCAAAATAGAAGAGTTTAATAACAAAATCGAGGACGGAAAAAACACCATCATCGATGCCCTTAATTCACGCGCGACGATTAAATCCAAAATCGGGCGCTACGATACGATGCTGGAACAAATTGTAATTCGTAAAGCCGAACTTAATTCACGCTTAATCCGCGCCAAATCCGACGAGCAGGAGCAGGAAGCGGAGATTACCAAGTTACAAAAAGAATTTGAAGAAATCAACGAATTAATCAGAAACCTAAACGACGCCCAGACAGATATCGAGGAAAAATTATTCCTCATGCGTGAAGAGTTAGCCGAAAAAGATCGAAGGCTTCGTGACACCCAAGTAAAATACCATCAGGAAAAATCAAAGCTTGAAGCCCTTCACAATTTGACCGAACGATACGAAGGCTACGGCGGCGCCGTCAAGCGCATCATGGAGCAAAAGAAAAGCGAGCGCGGCATCATCGGTGTCGTCGCCGATATCATCAAAGTAGACAAAAAATACGAAACCGCCATCGAAATCGCGCTGGGCGGCAATATCCAGAATATCGTCACCGAAGATGAAGAGACCGCCAAACGCTTAATCCGTTTACTGAAAGAACAAAAAGGCGGGCGGGCGACCTTCCTTCCGTTGACCAGCTTAGTCAATATACAGGAATTTAAGCAACCCGAGTCCCTAAAAGAAAAGGGCGTTATCGGAATGGCTGACAAATTAGTAAATACCGCATCGAAATACACCCCTGTCGCACAAGCGATGCTGGGTCGTATTTTGGTCGTTGACAATATTGATAATGCCGTAAAAATTGCGAAGAAATACGACTACGGCATTCGGATGGTCACTTTAGACGGTGAACTTTTGGTACCTGGCGGAGCTATCAGCGGCGGAACATACAAGAACTCGTCAAGCCTCTTAAGCCGTCACCGCGAAACCGAAGAAGCGGAAGCGAAAATTAAACAATACCTTACGGAAATTGATGAACTGATGAAAGGAATCGACGAAACCAAGTCGAACCGTAACCGTTTCCGCTTAGAATTGGAAGAGACCAAGACTAAGTTACAGGAAAAATTTATCGAACAAAATACCGCCAGGCTCAATGTCATTAAAGCGACCGAAAAAAAAGAAGCCGCCCTTTCAGGCAGTGCCGCATTAATTTCCGAAGAAGCCGAAATCGTCGGACAAGTTAAAGAAATTAATGAAGCAAAAGAACTGATTCTAAAAGAACTTTCAGAATCGGAAGAATTAGAAAAGCGCATTGAGGAAGAAATAAGAGTTTACCAAAAAGAACTTGAAGGCAGTCGTGAGGAAGAATCAGAACGCTTGCTTAAAGTTTCCGAACATGAAGTAGTAGTTGAAAAGTTATTTCAACAACAAGGTTTCCACAAGCAGAACATTGACCGTATTGATGGTGAAATCACCCGCCTTGAAGCAGAGTTTAAAGAAATAAATGAAGCAATCGAAAAGATTAAAGGTGAGATTCGCGTTAAGGAAGAAAACATTGCCGAAATCGAAAAAACGATCGCCGCTTCCCATACTGCTCAGGGCGATACAGAAAACATCTTAAAAGAAGATATCGCGAAAAAAGATAAATTGACCGCCAAACAGCGGAATTTTTTCAGTGAACGCGAGGCTTTATCAGAGCGGATGAGTACCCTTGACAAAGAAGTATACCGTTTGGGTGCGCAAAAAGAACGTTTACAAGAACAAATCGAGTCCCAGATAAATTACATGTGGGCGGAATATGAAGTGACCCTGTCACAGGTTGCGACCGCAAATGAAGAGTCGCTTAATGAAGCCGATGAAAGACGCGAAATCAGTGCGATGAAACGTCAGATTCAAACACTGAAAGAAGATATCAAAAAGTTAGGCGATGTCAACGTCAATGCAATCGAAGATTACAAAAATGTTTTGGAACGCTATACCTTCTTAAAGACCCAGCATGACGATTTGGTTGAAGCGGAGAAAGCCCTAAAAGATATAATCGAAGAATTAGATACCGCCATGCGCCGCCAATTCAACGAAAAATTTGCCGAAATCGGCAAGGAATTTGATAAAGTATTCAAAGAATTATTCGGCGGCGGTAAGGGAACATTAGAACTAATGGAGGATGAAGACATCTTAGAAGCAGGCATCCGCATTATCGCCCAGCCCCCGGGCAAAAAACTGCAAAACATGATGCAGCTTTCGGGCGGTGAAAAAGCCCTGACAGCAATTGCGTTGCTTTTCGCAATCCAAAACCTAAAGCCGTCGCCGTTTTGTCTCCTCGATGAAATCGAAGCCGCGCTTGATGAAAGCAATGTTGGGCGCTTCGCCCGCTACTTACATAAACTGGCTAAAAGTACGCAGTTTATCGTCATTACCCACAGGCGCGGAACAATGGAAAAAGCCGACCGCCTATACGGCATCACCATGCAGGAAAAAGGCATATCAGCACTGGTCAGCGTAAAACTGGTCGAAAAAGAACTGGACGATTAATAACAACATGTCATCCTGAGCGAAGCGAAGGATATCTCATAAATTTTATATGGAGTACCATGGAAAACGAAAAAAAATCATTCTTTAGCCGCCTGAAAGAAGGCCTTACCAAAACCCGAAACAACATCGTCAGCAGTATTGATGCTGTTTTCAGCGGCTTCTCCCAAATTGATGAAGATTTTTACGAAGAACTCTTAGAAATCCTGATTATGGGTGATATCGGCGTCCGCACCTCAGAAGCAATTATCGGAAAACTAAAAACACAAGTCCGCGAAAACCGCATCAAAGAACCGGGCGAATGCAAACAACTATTAATCGATACCATCAAAGAACAAATGTCAGGCATTCCCGCCGCATATGAGTTCGAAGAAAAGCAATCGATTATTTTGGTAATCGGTGTCAACGGTGTCGGAAAAACGACCACCATCGGGAAAATTGCCTCGCTCTTAAACGATCAAGGCAAAAAAGTTATCTTAGCCGCCGCCGATACCTTCCGTGCCGCCGCCGGAGAACAGCTTGAGACCTGGGCGGAGCGCGCGGGAGCGCCATTAATCGGCGGTTCTGAAGGAGCCGACCCCGCCAGCGTTATCTACGATGCCGTCGGCGCTTGCAAAGCCAGAAAAGCCGACGTCCTAATCTGCGACACCGCAGGGCGTCTCCACAACAAAAAAAACCTGATGGAAGAACTCAAAAAAATCAACCGCATTATCGACAAAGAGTTTCCGAGCGCCCACCGCGAAAACCTCTTAGTCCTTGACGGCACCACGGGTCAAAATGCCTTAAACCAAGCCCGCGAGTTCGCCGAAACGGCCGACCTAAGCGGAATCATTCTGACCAAACTCGACGGAACCGCCAAAGGCGGAATCGCTATCGCTATTCAATCAGAAATGAACGTCCCCGTCAAATACATCGGCGTCGGCGAAAAAATAACCGACCTCCAGAAATTCGATGCCGACAGCTTTGTCGATGCCCTTTTCGATGTCAAAGAAAGCGTAAAATAATTAACCATTTACTGCAATTCATTCACATAAATATGCACCCTGCTCTGAATAATCTCCGCCGCGTCAAGAACACTTTTCTGACCCGCAAAATAAGGCGCCGCTTCTTCATCAATAATATTAGCGATTATTTCATTGTATTCACCGACAGTATCAACCGCCATAATATAACTAACCAATTTATCAAGCTCGGCTTGCGACATCAGCGAAAGGGTTATTTCCTGCCCGTCAAGGTAATAAATATCATCAAATTCAACCTTATTATTGTTTTCATCAAGATAATAAGCCTTCTCCGTTGCTTCCTTAGCCTTTTGGTCAAATGCTTTACGGCTAATAGGTAACATATAAACGCTATTAGGCGACTCTTGGTATTCGTCTGTCAGATAAAAGCGCAAGAACTCCCATGCCCCTTCAATATTCTTTGATTTAGAAGAAAGAGCGAATGATTGCATCGTGTTGATTGCCGCTCCCATTCCGTTATCTGACGGGAAACCAATCATCGTGATTTCTTCGCCGAACATCCCTTTTGATAAGCGGTTATAATCACGCAGGTTCCCGATCTGACCCATTATCGCCAGAACCCTGTTTTCCCGAAAATCACTATCAGGGCTTTGGTTATCCGCATTGTAATCGATTTCCTCAGGAAATTCCTTCAAAAATTCAAGCAGGTGAATAAATGCATCATCATCGAAATGACATTCACCGGCTTCCCAATCAACGAATTGATTACCGCTATATATCAAAGCATTCTTTAGAATTACCGAACGGGTTACCATATCGAAAAGTTTGGCATCTTGCGGCATTCCGGACAGTACATTATGAGCCGTGTTAAGTGTCCAGCCGGGCTCACTTCCCACCAAAGATGTTTTCGCGAAAACTGTCC
>WQST01000033.1 GCA_009787745.1 Lachnospiraceae bacterium | reverse complement strand
CCGCTTCCCGCAAAAATCCTTCCGCCTTTATCCGTCAGGCGATAACCTTGAATTTGATTTATTCAATGGACGCGCGCGTAATTCAGAAGGCGAAGCCATTACGAACTTCGGCCGCTTTATTCTAAGGATGGGCGGGCAGGATCGTAACTGGGGCGGTATCCGCGATGAATTTTGGCAAAGCTTTTGCGGGCAGTTAGGAACATTCAGTTACCAGGCACAGCGCCCCGTCGCCACCTTTTTAAACGGCGAGTATTGGGGAACTTACTTTTTTACGGAATTTCAAGATGATTACTATATCAGCTCACATTTCAATATCAGGCGCAAGGATGTTGTGATGCTTGACTCGTTTGTCGAGCTACGGATCGGTGATTGGGATTCGCAAAAGGAAGTGTATGATTTACGCGAATTTATTATTAATAATGATATGTCCGTTGGGGAAAATTATCGGCACTTTACGGCTCTTTTCGATGTTGAAAGTTATATTGATTTATTTATCTGTGAGATTTTCGGCGGTGATAATGACTGGCCGCACAATAATGTCAGGATGTGGAAAAGCATTAATCCAAATGATACGGAGTATCAGAAGTGGCGGATGATTATGTGTGATACCGATCCGGTTTTTAATTTAACCTATAATGAAGATATCCATACATTCCTGAATTATATATTGACTTATGACGGAGACTATTCGGAAAACGCGAGGATGTTCAGTAGTTTAATGGATAATGCCGAGTTTAAGAATCAGTTCATCAGCCGCTCCGAATACCTGCTTGATAATTTCTTCGTCCTTGAAGATATGATGGCGGCATATATGGGATTTCATGATGAAGTAGAAACGGCATTTGCGGAACATAGTGAACGTTGGGGGTTAAATTCCAGACACTTTGAAGGTTCGTCGAAGGATCTGGAAGCTATTATGAAAGAGCGGATTGTTTCGTATCGGGCTGAGATTGAGAAGATAAAGTAAAGTAGATTCATGGTTACTACGGGCGGCCGATTGGCCGCCCGTTGGGTTTCAGCATTTACTTTATTCCTTCTATAGAAAAGTTTATCCGTGCAGTTACAAAAGCGATGATTACATCTTTATCAAATTCTCGGATTTTACGCGCTACTGTAATTCCGTCCTCCCGTTCATTTTATATCTAAGAAAATGATTTGATAATTTAAGTTGTTGTAGCAACTCTATACCTGATGCAAATCTGCTGACAGCTATCGCATTCCGGCAATGTAATGTATTGCGTGAATTCCAATGACAAAAGGAGGAGACATATTAATATGGTAAAGAGCGAAATATATAAATTTGCTAAAATAAAAACGATATTTGTTTCTTTATTTTTAGTAGTTGTTACTATACTTTTAACTTTGTATGTTTATGGTGGATTTGGATATAATTTGAATATTTTTTCAAGTGTAATCAGCTATTCCGAGAAAAGTGGTGACCTTATTACGGGAAAGGAAGGATATCAGCAAAACAAGGAAATTGCTCTGAAATATACCGGTGAGGTTAATGATTTGTTTCTTAAGCAACTTCATCATGACGTTAAGAACTCTTCTTATGTTGAATTTGTAGAAGGAAAAAAGTTTTACAATGCTACATATAATTTTTTTAATGCTACTTTTGCTATTGATTCAGAAAATTATGCAAAAAAAGATGATATCTGGGGAAATGTAGATGGATCGGTTTGGTATGGATTTAGTGGCGATTGGGATGCATACGGTAATATTTTGAATAATTTTTTCTTGGTATTTTCTTTATTTATAATTATCATTATAGCTCCGCTTTTTGCATATGACAGAGAATGCAATATGAATGAACTTCTTGGCACGGCGGAAAATGGCGGAAATAGGTTGCTCAAATACAAAACAAGAGCCGCTTTCTGCTCACTAAATTTTTTAATGTTTATATTTCTGATCTTTATTAGCATAATTCATTTTTCGCAATACGGTTTTGATAATGCCAATGTGAGCATTCAATGCAGTCTTGAAAGAAGATTTATTTCTTCCACAATTAATATGAATATGGGTCAGCTTACATTATGGCGGCTTTTGTTTGGTGTAATAGGATGTAATATGCTAGGTTTTACGGCAATACTTATATCTATGTTATGCCGGACTACTTTGGCATCATTTGCATTAACGATGGTTATAACTTGGTCATTAAGCTACCCTATCGTGCAGATGATACCTAATGAAAATATACAAAACATTCTATTGGCTGTAATGCCGATAAATGCGTTATTTGCAACGGCTTTATTGCTTGATTTTCCGACATGGTATGCCTTATGGGGAGTAGTTATTGTGCGATTTTTATTATCTAGTATTTTATTTTTTATAACTATAGTGATTTGGAAAAGGAACTATTTAAATTTGAATAAAGGTGATTGACTATGACGTTAGAATTAAAAAATGTTGACAAGGTTTATGATAAAAAAGTATTGAATAATGTAAATTGTATTTTAAAAAATGGAGTGTATGGCCTGCTTGGTCCAAATGGAGCCGGAAAGTCTACATTGATTCGTTTAATATGCTATCTTGAGGCTCCGACCTCAGGTAATGTTTTGCTTGATGGAAAACCTATTAAGGAACTTGATGGACGGTATCGCAGTATTTTAGGATATGTTCCCCAAAAAGTAGGATATTATCCCGATTTTACAGCTAGAGATTTTTTGAATTATATGTGCATTGTAAAAGGTATTTCAAAGAAAGAATCAAAAGAAACTATTGAAAATGTGCTTTCGCAAGTAAATCTTGACGATACCGGATTAACAAGAATAAAAAACTTTTCCGGCGGAATGAAGCAACGTCTGAGCATTGCTCAGGCAATACTTAACAATCCGGATATATTGATATTGGACGAACCGACGTCCGGATTAGATTTAGAAGAGCGGATGAGATTCAAGCAATTTATTAGTGAGTATGCTAATGACAAAATTGTAGTATTTGCCACTCATATAGTTTCCGACATTGAGGATATTGGGAATGAGTTAATCATATTAAGTAATGGAAAAGTTAAAACCCAGTCTAGTCCTGAAGAATTATTATCTGCTGTTGAAGGTAAAGTATGGGATTTAACTTGTGAAAAAGAAGAAGCGGATATTTTAAAAAAGAAATATCCGACTTCTAACATCAAAACCAAAGGAAATGTTGTTGAACTACGCTTGGTTACCGATAAACAACCCACTGCGAATTCCGTTTTAGCAAAGGCGAATCTGCAAGACTTATATTTATTTCTTTTGGAAAACAATGAATTTGAAATTTGATTTAATTAGCGGATTGTAAGAGGAAGCCGAAATGTTATGTTATGAACTGAAAAAAAATGGAAAAAGAAAAATATTTGCAGTAGTTATATTCCTCACCGTTGTAATTTGTTTTTTCACATTCCTTATGTGTCAGGTAACAAATATGTATAATAACGAATACAGCGAGTATATACCTCTATGGGAATATTTGGCGTTATACTGGATGTATGGGATGATAATTTTGGATATTATTATTCTTGCGCATGTGTCAATTTTTCCTCAAGAAGAGAAAAATGCTATGTCGCAGATATTAATGTGTTCTCAATTCGGTAGAGGGCAATTAGCAAAAGCGAAGATGATATTAGCTTTGCTTGGCACCAACATAATTATCATGCTTTTTATTGTATCTTCTCTGATTGGCTATGTCGTTGCATTTGATTTTGATTTTAAAATACCAATAATTGAAGACTATGACATTATTTACGCCATCAACTCGACGGTAAATACTTCCGGCGATTTATTATTTATTATGCTATTTACCTTTATTTTTACCGCAAATTTTACGGCTTTATTTAGTATGTATATATCGGCAAAACTAAATAATCCTTACCTTGCTTGTGTTTTATTATTTATAGGATGTTTCGTATCGCTTTTTAGCTTAAATCCTGAAATAGGCGTGTTTTTTGCCTTAACACCGCTAGGGAACTATATAGTAATCGCAGAGAATCTGCAAGCGATGTTTTCTTTGGGTTCTTTGACATTAACTCCGCATTTACTAAGTGTTATTATTACATTCATATTTATTTGCATTTTGCTTAAAAAAATAAAGAATATTTACGCGGCAAGCGGCGACGTCCGACCGCAAAGGGGATTGAGATTTTTTCTTTGAGGAAGCTATACTTTTTTCAAAAGGAAACCGGAAAAGTAATAATATTTTTCGCACACTTCGCCGTTTTTGTGTTATAATTACCGCAACAGATGTGTCCATCGGCGCGGTAAAATCGGCGACAGTCGCCGCAATCGTCACCGTTAAGCATGTTATCATAAATCTATAACTCTCGTCAAAAATCACAAAGGAGAACCTATATGGAGCAAGAAATTTCGATGAAAAACACCAAAGCAGAGATGTTGGAAGCTCTTAACGCCGCTTTGGTACGTGCCGAAGCAGCCGAGAAAGGAAAACTCTTTCCCGAAAAAACTGAGAAAGAAAAGGTTGAAAAGAAAGCCATAGAGTCAGCCAAAACAGCCGTTGATCAAAACGTCTTTTCAACAGAACTTAATAACAAATTTAAAGATTTACAAATTGCTATTGCCGCTGAAGAAGCGCGACTTCAAGAGCTTTATGATGTTTCTGTCAACTTACAGAAATTAGCGTTAGTAATTGAGTCCGGAAGGGAGCGGCAAGAAAAAATTGAAGCTGAAAATAATGATAAAATTGAAGAAGCTAAAACCAATATTGAAAGTTTAAAAACTGATTATGCTCAAAAAAAGATTGAACTACAAGAAGAATATGATAATTTAGCCAAAAAGCTGAAGATTGACCGTTCCAGAGAAGCCGAGGAATTCCAATACAATCTGAAAAGAGAACGAGAAAAAGAAAGCAACGCTTGGGGAGATGAAAAAGCCGCCCGAGAGCTAGTATTAGCCAGAAAAGAAGCAGAAATTCAGGCTGTCCTTGAGGATACTAATAATAAGCTTGAATATATAAAGACCTTGGAGACAAAAGTAGAAAGCATTCCGGCATTAATAGAGTCAGAAAAGAAGCAAGCTGTAGCTTTAGCAATATCCGAGCTAACCAAAGAATACGATTATAAAACAAAGCTTTCCGAGAAGGATTTCGAAAGCTCGCTAAACCGTCAAAATGATAAAATTGCATATTTGGAAAAGGAATTAGATTTATTCAATAAAACAAACACAGCTTTACAGAATAAACTGGATAAAGCTTATGCCGAGCTACGTGAGCTTGCCACCAAAACGGTTGAATCTGCGAGTGGTGTAAAAATAATCGGTAGCGGTGGAGATTTGCAATAAGTAACATTTATTAAATGACGCGAAACAAACGACAATTAGAGTATTTGATGTAAAGCCAATGCTTGATTTATCGATGTATAAGAAGCTAAATAACAAAGGCTTCTTTTCGTTGGTAAAAGCCGATGGTATGTGTGTTTATTGGAATGATGAAATTGATTTATGTCCTGATATGATTTATGAGGATTCACTTCCGCTTAGATCATAACTAAAATTGAAATTGGGATTACCAAAATTATTTAAAGATACTTTTGAAGACCTGATTAACCAAAAATATGTATTATATCAATAATTACATAGGGGAGATATTATGAATATACAAAAAGAAAATAAATATGTTTTTATTAGTTATAGCTCTATCAAATTTTAACGGGGTAAATCGGAAGTCTATTTTGAAAATTTCTTCAAAATATTTTGCCACACATTTTTTAACGCCATAAGCAAGTGCAAATTGTTCCTGTGCCGGGAAAGAATTTTCCAGTCAGGGTGTCCGTCCATCTGTTCCGCAAATGAAAGAACTACCATGTAATTTGAGTGCGGTAGATTCCACACTTTTACATGGTAGAACATCTTTGCCGAGCGACTCCGATAGTTTTTTCTGCGCCGCCTAAGAAAAGTCGGGCGTCCATGTTGCCGATAATCGTTTCAGCGTTGTCTTTATACATATTTTTAAGTTGTGATTGCGCTTGTAATATGACACACGCTGAAATTTCACGACTACGGATGGTAGCGATAAGCTTATCGAAGTTAGGAATTTGTCCGATATTACGTGTAGTGCAAATATCCCACGGTGTTATTGTGGCAAATTTATATAATGTGAGATCGAAAAACATGAAATTTTACACTAACAACAGCTTTTCACAAATGCAGGCTTGCCTTAACGGTCAAGTTTCGCTTAAATATCCTCAAAAACTTTATCTTGATATAACACAAGATTGCAATCTGTCATGTAAAATGTGTCGTGACGAAATTCAAGTTACAGGCAAAATCATGTCTTTTGATTTGTTTTGCATATTAGTCGATGAAACAGCACCTTATGTCACGAGTTATTCTTTATTTAACTGGGGTGAGCCACTTATATTAAAGGATTTTAGGGAACGAGTTAATTACATATGTTCAAAAAAGAGACTCGATTGCGATATCGATATATCAACAAATGGTACATTGCTTTCTGACAATATGATTGACTTTCTGCGTTCTGTGAACGTTAAAGTTACTGTTTCGTTTGACGGAGCGGATAAGGCTACATTTGAGAACATAAGACGTGGTGCTGACTTTGAAAAGGTCTGCGATAATATAAGAAATCTCGTAAAAGCATATTCCGATGTGCCGATTGAAAAATCTCCCGAAATCTATGTTTCAATTCAAAAAGATAATCAAAATCAGTTGCTCGCTCTTGCTAAACTCGCACATTCTTTGGGAATAAAGCGTATTGGTTACGGTCTTGTGACAGCTCCTGCAGAATATGCGGCAGAAACAACCGATGATTTAAGGTGTGAAATTGAACAGACAGTTGAATTTATAAACAATAACGGAATGTTAAACAGCTTATATCCTACAAAAGTCGGCGATTATTTGTGGTGGGGCGATAAATATATTCATGAAAGCAATTTTATAGTTGACACGAATTGCAACGCACCTTTTATCAATGCTTCCGTAGCATATAATGGCGATGTGTATTTATGTTGTAATTACGGCGAATATACGGGAAATGTTCAAGAAAAGAGTTTCGCCGAAGTATGGCAGGGTGCAAGATACGATGAACTGCGAATGGCAGTTAATTCAAATAACGATATGCCAAAAATTTGCGAGTCGTGTGCGTGGTTCAACAGATGAGCAGTATAAGCATTAGACCGTGCAGCCCACAACTACAAGCAGGAGAAGAACACAATCGTTCATGCCTGTTTTACCTATTCAGAAAAAAATCAACCAGACCCAAACCATGTGTCACACCTATCTCATGTATCGCAAGCATTGAAAACACTGGCTTTACGGCGGTTTAGACCGTGATACATGAGATAGATGGAGCAGTTTAAGCGTTTTGAGCGTGATTCATGGGAAGTTAATCTATCTCACCCTCAAACCCTTGCACCACAAGGCTTGCGATAGGTGAGATACATGAGATACATACTTCGGGAAGCGTTCATTTCGGCGGGCCTGTGCGGCATGAGTTCCATCTTAGACAGGGAGTAAGTGCCGTTCATGCAGTTGAGCAAATCCTTGTTCGTATCAAAAGCAGACAAGTTCATGGGATTGATGGAGCGGGCATCGGTCAAGATGCTCTCCCTCTTTTTCCTGTCTGTAAGCCCTGTTGCATATTTTATATACGCTTTCATCTCGTCAGAGCCGTCAGCAAACGGCTATGCGTACTGTGCGTAGGCTAACGCTGATACCGGCGATAGTGAATAAAAGCGGCATAAACCACGGCCATGTAATATAGAGAAATGTAGATGTTGCTTTTATATCCTCACCTTTGATGTAAAAACCCTCTCCCCACGAATTATATATCATCAAAATGTGATACGGGAACAACATGATTACACATAGCCAGCGAATGTTGTCTATATATGGTTTTCGCAGTACCTTTATTGCATTAGCGGGTTGATTCATTGCGAGAATCTACCCTCCAAAGCCAATCCATAATTAACTGTGAAAAAAGCTGTTCACTTTCAAGCTGTAAGCTATGCCCCGCGCAGTCTAAAATCGCAAATGTTGCCCGCGGGAAATTTTCGAGAAGCTGATAAGCATATGAATAACCTACGCAATGGTCTTGCCGCCCTGTAATGATACAAGCGGGTTTATCGAATTTTAATGTTTTATACAGGCTGTCGAGAGCGGGAACAGAGCCTGTAAAACCGCCGTTAAAAAGAAATTCCTTGTCCGACAAGTTGTAGCCCGTAGCTATTTCTCTTTGATACCGTTCAAACATTTCGGGCGTGGCGATTACCGCAAAATTCAGAAAATCCTTTATTTCCGCGTTTTCTTCGGGTGAAGCTAATTCGTCAGATTTATATATAATCTGTCTTTCGGGTAATTTATTGCTGTAACATTCATGCGTAATTAACGGGCATAATAAAACCGCGCCGTCAATTCGTTCATTCAATTTATCAATTAAGCCCAATGTTAAAAACCCACCGAAGGATTCACCCGCAATTAAGAAATTTTCTTCGGGAAAAACCGCATCTATAAACAATGTTAAAACTTCGAGCATATCCTCCGAGGTTTTTACCCATGCGGAAGGCGTTTGCCCCATTCCCGGTAAGTCTACATAAATTCTTCGGTATCCGGTGATATTCTTTAAAAGAGGCTCCATACAACCCGTCATCATACGGTGGTCTAAGCTGTAACCGTGAATACATAAAATAGGCTTACCTTCGCCATGTTCCTCGTAGAACAACGGTATTCCTTTAATCGTTTTTTCCATACTTTCCGCTCCTTATATTTTGTAATCATATTATTTCCATGTATTTAAATGGATTTTATCTTTAATATTGCGTTCGTTTTGCGGAATTACAACGGCATCGGGTGCGGCATAACCCAAAGCTATATAACAAGGCATGATGTAATCTTGTGGGTGTTTCAATATTTCAGCGATATGCGAAGATTCATCATCAAGGGGGATACGCATGGTTGCCGCCAATCCCTCCGCTGTTGCCGCTAAAAAAATGTTTTCTATACAACACCAAACAGAAGCAAAGGCATTTAATGAACTGATTTTTGTCAGCTTGAATAAATCACCCTTTTGCTTATAAAACGGCAGTATCAAACAAGCTGATTTTGAAAGCATTTCATATTGCTTAGGGATTGCATCGCGATACCCAAACTGCTGGCACGGGTCGTTCAGCTCCCACGATTTGATGATGTTTTCAACGAACTCTTTTGATACATTTACAGGGATTTTTTCAAGTACGGAAGCTATTTTTTTTCGGTCTGTAATAACAACAAATTCCCAATCACGCATATGGTCGTGGGTGGGGGCTTTCAGCCCTGCCGATAAAACACGCTTTATTATTTCCATATCAATCGGCTCTGTGGTAAAGTCGCGGATTGTCCTGCGTGAGTTAATTACATCATAAAAATCCATAAAAAACCCTCCATAAATGTTTGCTCAAGCATTAGCATTACCCCTTGATAAATTTAATAATTTTATTTTTCTGCGCTGATGAGTTTAGGTATAAAATCCGTTCGGTGATTTTATCGACGGCTTCATTAACGCTTATTTTTGCCGCCTTACCAAATATATCCTCACCCCAAAATGTTTCGGTTGTGCAGAATACCGTAGACGAAAAGCCGTATTCCTTACCTTCCTTCGAGGTTTTATAATATATATCGCACATGGTTAGATACATTTTCATTTGCAATTCGGTTAGAGCATTGTCAAATTTGGACTTGTCCTCCCGTGATAACCTTGCAATTTGTTTAATTTCATCAACCGATAATCGGTTGTTTTCTGTTACCGTGTCATAAATCCGCTTGGCGAAATTACTGATATTTCCATCCGAATATTCGTCCTCAAACTCCCTGCCATTACGCCGTGCCGCAAGAAAATAAGGATAAAATTCCTTTGTAATGTATCCGGCTTTACGAAAGAATAGTTTTGAATAAGCCATATCATTCCGCTCGGTTAAAACACGGATACGCCATTCCCACGGGTCATTATCCGGGTTGCCTGTATGCCAATGAATATCCGTTTCTTCTTCTGCTCCCCAGCCGTAGCGGAACAACCCGAACACACCGTCGCCTTTACCGCCGACTGAGCCGGAAAATCCCGCTTTAAGCAATTCGGATATAAATTCGTTGTAGTTACGAATCATATTCAACCTCATTCAATTTAGTCTTCAATCAACATATAGCCATCACAACTTACCGCCGGAGCTTGGTTCCCGGCACTCGCGCCTACATACACCTTGTTTGCGTACACCATTTTCTTCACAATCTCGTCAAATCTTCTTTCATTTTCTTTTAGTCTATCAAACCAAACACGACAACTGTATGCCCTGTTTATTTATATTGTTCTAAAATATTTTTTGCGGCATACTGTACGGCATCCGCTATGCTTACCGGTTCTAACACTTTGACAGAAAAAAGCAGTATTTATCGGATTAAAATGTGCATAAACCTTGTACGTTGTTTTCCAATCTGTTTAATCAAATCCGGCTTGTTTTCGTCTATTGAAATAGGGTTTTTAGCAATCATTTCATTGTTCATGTGGTAAATTTCCTATGGATAGTGACAAGGAAATGTCAATAAAGAAGCAGATTGGTTTTTTAGCGCAGAATGTGTTACCGATGAGCTTTGCAAGGAAGAATTCCCTTTATATTAAATCTATCGCATCACGCACCGACGCGACGCCAATTAATTTCATCCCTTCTAAACCCTTCATTTCTTCATTTAATGTACTTAAACAAACGTTCGGTAAAACACATACATTAAACCCAAGCTTCGCCGCTTCTTTTACTCTTAGTGACGGCATACTGACCGAGCGAACTTCGCCGCTCAAACCGACCTCGCCGAAAACAATCATCTTATCATCAACCGCACGGTTTTTAAAGCTTGAAGCAACTGCCATCACAATACCTAAATCCAGCGCCGGCTCGGCGATTTTCAGCCCCCCCGCTAAATTGACATAAGCGTCACATGACGACATTTGCAGTCCCAACCGCTTCTCTAAAACCGCAATCAACAAATTTATCCGATTTAAATCCGTCCCCGTCGCCTGTCTGCGCGGTAAGCCGAAATTACTTTGATAAACAAGCGCCTGAATTTCGACCAGTATCGGTCTTGTCCCTTCCATCAGGCAAGCTACCACCGAACCGCTGGCGCCTTCAGGTTTACCGCTTAACATGTATTCCGACGGATTCATAACTTCGATCAGCCCGACGCCCTGCATCTCGAAAACGCCTATTTCATTCGTTGACCCGAAGCGGTTTTTGACCCCCCTAAGAATCCGATATGCCGCATGTCTGTCGCCTTCGAAATAAAGTACCGTATCAACCATATGCTCTAGCACGCGCGGCCCGGCGACCGTTCCTTCCTTCGTAACATGCCCGACAATAAAAATCGTTACATTTAGCCCTTTAGCCAGGGTCAGAAGCAAAGCTGTTGATTCCCGTACCTGCGATACACTGCCCGGAGCCGACGTAACATCTTCCGAATACATCGTTTGAATCGAATCTATCACCACGACATGCGGTGAATTTTTACGAATAATATCTTCGACGGCAGTGAGGTTAGTCTCGCATAAAATTTTGAGCGAATCGGCAAACCTGCCAACTCGGTCAGCGCGGATTTTTATTTGCCGTAATGATTCTTCTCCGGAAATATAGAGGATATTTTTCCCTGAAAATGATAATCTTTGACAAACTTGTAACAATAAGGTCGATTTCCCGATCCCCGGGTCGCCGCCCACCAAAATAAGCGAACCGGGGACGATGCCGCCGCCCAGAACGCGGTCAAGCTCTCCTATTCCTGTTCTTATTCTTTCTTCGTTTTCGATCTTAATTTCTTTTAGTGCTGTCGGTTCTGTTCGTTTGTTTCCTGCGCTTATACTTGCTTTCGCGGAACTTTTGCCGCTCATTTTCCGTTCTTCGACAAATGTGTTCCACTCCTTGCAACCGGGACACTGCCCCAGCCATTTACCTGATTCATGTCCGCAGCTTTGACAGAAAAAAATGGTATCTTTTTTTGCCATGTCTTACCTTTCTGACTTAAAGTTTATTTTAATTGTCAGCAATTATTACATAACTGCAACGGACGGCAATCTGCCGCCCGTTTGCATTACTTACCCTTATATTAAATTACTTAATAATTTTGACGGGGACTTCGCCTGCGTCGGCTAGTTCGACTGATAGAGTCAATTTGCCGCTTACGTTAGTTTTCATCTTCCCTGCCGAATCTTCGCCGATATAAACCTCATATTCACAATCTTCCAGAAGCTCAACTGTGATTTGCGCATCTTCCGCGCCTTCGACAATGAATGTTATTCCTTCTTCCGCTTCATGGAAATTAAGAACACTTGTCCCGGGAACTGATTCATATACGAACATCCCGTTTTTTTCCAGTTTCGTCATTTTTGCAAAGGTCTTAACTTTCCAGATATTCCCCCCATACTCAAAATCGTCTAGCTTGGCTTTTAGGGATAATGTGTGATTCCCAAAACTAATAGTATCGTTCAATCCCGCACACAGTAACTCTTGTATTACTGCCATGATTTCTCCTCCTATAATTGTCAAGTAGTAAATTATTATTGCCTGTTCTTTACTTCGAAAATAACCTCTCCTTTCCGGAACCCGGCTCTTAAATCATCTCCGGCTTTCACTTTTCCCGCCAGAATTTCTTCTGCCAATTTATCTTCTACCACTGTCTGTAGCGCCCTTTTAAGGGGTCTTGCACCCATTTTTATATCGGAATACTTTTCAACAATATGGCTCTTTAAGATGGGGCTTATCGCGAAACGGATATTCATTTGCTCTTTACAGCGGTTAATAATGTTATCCGCTAAAAGAGTGGTTATCTGCGCCATATTTTCTTTATCCAGCGGATGGAAAACCATTATTTCATCAATGCGGTTGATAAATTCGGGTTTAAATATCTTCTTTACTTCTTCCATGACGCCGGATTTCATTTTTTCATAATCTTGCTCTTTACTCGCCCCCGCATTAAAACCTAAATTTTTCGGCTGGACAATGCGCTGTGCCCCCGCATTCGAAGTCATAATCAAAATAGCGTTTTTAAAGCTGACTTTGCGCCCTTTGGAATCCGTAATATGACCGTCGTCAAGCACTTGCAGTAAAACATTAAAAACATCGGGATGGGCTTTTTCAATCTCATCAAAAAGGACGACCGAGTACGGATTACGCCGAATTTTTTCGCTTAACTGACCGCCGTCGTCAAAACCGACATATCCGGGTGGTGAGCCGATCATTTTCGAAACGGAATGCCCTTCCATATATTCCGACATATCGACCCTAATCAAAGCACTCTCATTGCCAAACATCGCTTCCGCAAGCGCCTTTGATAATTCGGTCTTACCGACTCCTGTCGGGCCTAAGAACAAGAAGGAACCAATCGGGCGGTTCGGGTCCTGTAAACCGACCCTGCCGCGCCGCATCGCGCGGGAAACGGCGGAAACCGCTTCTTTTTGTCCGATAACGCGCTTATGCAGAGTACTTTCCAGCCGTAATAGGCGCTCGCTCTCTTTTTCCGCAAGCTTTTTGACGGGGATTTTCGTCCACACACTGGCTACTTCGGCGACGGCATTTTCATCTACGATGTTCGGTTCTTCGGAACGTCTTTTTTCAAGACGCTCTTTCGATTTCTGATATTTCTTAATCAGTAGTTTCTGATTGTTAACAGCTTCTTTGACCCGCTCAAGATCGCCAAGCTTTAATAAATTCACGATTTGCGTATCATAAGTTACGATTTCCCCTGACAGTTTCTTCATCGTATCAGGAACATAGGTCATTTTAAGCCGCACCGCACTGGCGGCTTCGTCGATTAAATCGATGGCTTTATCGGGCAGGTTACGGTCATTAATGTATCTTTCGGATAATAAAACCGCCGCTTCAATAGCTTCATCGGTAATAACTGTCCGGTGATGTTCTTCGTATTTAAAGGCAATGCCTTTAAGAATCCGAATCGCTTCGGCAGTATTGGGTTCATTAATATTTACTGGCTGAAAACGGCGTTCCAGCGCGGCGTCGCGTTCAACATATTTGCGATATTCGGTGATCGTCGTTGCGCCAATCATTTGCAGTTCACCGCGGGCAAGCGAAGGTTTTAAGATATTCGATGCGTCAATCGCCCCTTCCGCTCCGCCGGCGCCGATGATGGTATGCATTTCATCAAGGAACAGGATAATATTGCCGTCGTCGGTTACATCTTTGATAACTTTTTTGATTCGTTCTTCAAATTCACCGCGATATTTGCTTCCTGCTACCATTCCTGATAAATCAAGCGTAAGAACCCGCTTTTTCTCGACGGTATACGGGACATCGCCGCTTGTGATGCGAAGTGCCAAGCCTTCGACGACTGCCGTTTTGCCGACACCCGATTCACCGATCAGGCAAGGGTTGTTTTTGGTGCGGCGGGAAAGAATCTGGATAACGCGGTTAATTTCTTCCTCACGCCCGATAATCGGGTCAAGTTTGCCTGATGCGGCTAATGCTGTTAAGTCGCGGCTGTATTGATCGAGGATTGTTCCTGTTTTTTTCTTATTATTTTTCTTAAAAAGGTCTTCTTTGTACTGGGAGGCATCTTCGCCGATGGATATCAAGGTGTCTACATAGATCTTTTGCACCGAGATATTCAAAGTATTGAGCAAACGAACCGCAACATTTTCACCCTCTTTAATAATCGCCAGTAACAGATGCTCGGTTCCGATTTGTTCTGATTCGAAGCGCTCGGCTTGTATCCGGGCTTCCTCGATTACTTTTAGGGCGCGAGGCGAATATCCGTCTTTGGAAACCGTCGCGATCGTCGATTCCGGGGCGATTAGTTCGCGAATCATCTCGAAAACTTTGTTTTCATCGACACCGTTATCCGTTAGTACTTTGTAAGCCACGCCGCTACCTTCTCTTAATAAACCTAATAATATATGTTCTGTACCGACATAACCGACCCGCATACGCGCGGCTACTTTTTCTGATTGTAAAAAAACTTTTTTTGCTTTTTCAGTGAAATCCTGATACACGTGGTATTACCTTCCTGCTAATAATATCGTTAATGCTATTCGTCAATATTTAAAAATTCGAACTCAAACTCATCATCATCGGTCAAAAAATTCTGCGGTTTGCGGGCGGCGGTCTGCTTCGGAGCGGGTTTTACATTTTCTTTTTGCGGGCGGTTTACCTTTTTTTCTTCGCTCTCAGCGGCTTTTAATTCCTGATTCACGGGGCGGGGGCGCTCGCTGGTTTTGATTTTGCGATTCTTAGGGGCTTCGCCTGTGTCTCGCTCTTTCATCTCCGAAATGCGTGACTCCTGCCTGTTACCTGATACTTGGCGGTGGCCGCCTGCCCGATTGTTTGCG
>WQST01000032.1 GCA_009787745.1 Lachnospiraceae bacterium | reverse complement strand
CCCGAATAATTTCCGCTTCCGCAATATAACGCTCATCATTCAGCAAAAGCGCTCCCCCCTCACCCATGCTGAAATTCTTCGTCTCATGAAAACTAAAACACCCGAAATCACCTAATGCGCCAAGCGGGTTCCCATAATAAGTACTCATTATCCCCTGTGCGGCGTCCTCAATCACGAAAATTCCATGCCGCTTCGCGATTTCCATGATTTTATTCATCTCACAGCTAACCCCCGCATAATGAACAGGAATTATCGCCTTCGTCCGTTCGGTGATGGCCGCTTCCAATAGATTTTCATCCATATTCATCGTATCGGGGCGTATGTCGATAAAGACGATTTCCGCTCCCCGAAGCGCAAAGGCATTGGCGGTGGAAACGAAAGTATAAGAGGGCATAATCACCTCATCCCCCGCCTTTATTCCGCAAAGGAAAGCGCTCATTTCCAGAGCATGTGTACATGATGTCGTCAGCAAACACTTTTTAGTTTTCGTCAATAACTCGATCCACTCATTACAATAAAAGGTAAATTCACCGTCGCCGCTTATATGCTGATTTTTGACGACTTTACCAATATAAGCTATCGAATTTCTGCCCACAGGGGGATTATTAAAATTTATATTTTTTAATGGCGCCATATTAACCCTCTTTTAAAAATATACCCTAAATATATCGTTCCTAAATACCTCTTCATAATTATGCCTATCTATGAAATCCATAAGACATGCTTCTTTTGCATCGCCCGTTACACGGACAGGAAGAATTGTCTTTATAATTATCATCGGGCGAACCCGCCCTTTAATATCCATTCGCGCCGATATATCCGCCATCTCATTGCTAAAAACAGCGACTGTAAAAGTATCAAGGTCAGCCCACGCATTCGACAATGCCGACGGTCTGTCAAGATAATAAGACAGCGCGGGAAGATCCCCGAACAAAATCAAATCACTTCCCTTACCCTCAATATACCCGTCCATGAAAACGCTCAATTCATTAAGTAAAGCCGCATTTTCATCATTCGTCCGCATCCCTTTTAAGATTTCATTTCCGCTGATAGCCGTATTTCTTTTTTCCCCGCTCTCGCCATCACGAAACACATAAAAGCACCCGACTAAAAGGCTTTGCACGATAACCATAACGACAATCCCCATCTGCATTGCCTTCAAAGGAAAAAGCGGCACCATCGTTTGTTCATTCCCGACAAACCGCCGTCCATAGCGCGTAAACCGATAAACCCGCCAAACCGTAATCGGCGCGACAAAGAACAAATTATTGATAATTGGCCAGATATGGTTATTGCTTCCTAAAGGCGTGATAAGAATAACCACAATCCCAATCGAAGCAATCAGCTTCCAGTGAACATCGACCGATTTCGAATAAAGCATCCGGATCATATTCCCCAGCGATATAATTAAAAATATCACCGCCCATTGTAACACCGCTTCTTTTTGATAATATTTGAAGTTATACATTCCCATCCGCCCTAAAGCGTAGAAAAGAAAAACAATCGCTAGGCAGTAAATAACCTTTTTAATTAAATCAATTTTTGCTTCACTTATTTTTTTACCGGATGGGACATTTAGCCGGACCATCAGGAACGGAATTCCGGGAATGATGCAAAATACCATATACAGAAGCCACTTCGCCCCTTTAATATACGCATCAAAAATCGCCCATATCATCTCACTAAAAGTATAATCACTATTACCGGCTGACATCTGAAACAAATTACTTACCATGTCAAAAGGGGCGTTTACGCCATAATGAATCATCATGACCGCACCCATCAAGAAAACAGCACCCGCATAGCCCAAAAGGCACAACAATGTCTCGCGGACTACCTGAGCCAACTTTTTGTGCCGGATTAAACCATAATACCATACACACAAAATCAAAGCCGCTTCCAAAATATTCGGATTACGGACGAAGACATTCAATCCCAGGCAAACGCCTGCCAACACCAAACAAGAAGAACGAAGCCCCACCAGTCCGCGGAACAAAAGAATCGCACCAAGCAGAAAGAAAAAATAAGTCAAATAATTATAGATAATTACCGTCGGACACCAGCATAGCCCGATTACCATCATCTCGCTGATAAAAGCAACCGAAGCAGGCATCTTCGTAATGAAAAAACGGTAACCGATAAGCGCCATCGCACTAACGAACAGCGCCGTATAAAATTTCATCCCCAGCATCATCCCGCCGAAGGGAAGTTGCGTCAGAAAGTAACCAACCGCATTGCTTAAGTAGGTATTCAAAACAAAACTGCTTTCCGTAATCGGAAAAAAGACATAGTTCGCCAAGCTATATCCCGTATCAGTCAGATCAACCCCTTTATTCATATTTATTAAAGGGAACAAAAATAAAATCAGCGGAAAAATGTATAACCGCGTAATTTTTTCTAACCTTTCATTCGCCGGTTTGGTAACACTCATTGTTTCTCCATTTTAGCGCGCATAATACTGATCGATCAGATTCTTTTCGATGACCGTAAAAATCCGGTATCGTACAAAATCAATTATGATACAAATAACAAAAATAAACAATACCGAGACAAGCATTTTGAGAATCATCCCGATATATCCCGCCTTAAGCAAACTATCGAACAAAAACCCCATCCAACCGTACCACTTGCCGCTAATATCTATGTGCATATGCAAAAGGTAAACCCCAAGGCATAACGGAGCGATTCCCCGAAGCATCGCCGCAAAACGGCCTTCTTTAATCTTAATTCCCATAAAAGCATAAAACAGCCCTATCGCCGCCAAATATACCAAAATAAAATTATAATGAAAAGGCACATCATAAAAATATTTAAGCAATCCTGTTTTTGTATAAAGGATATAGCTTCCCATTTTTAGTAAATATATCAAAGCGACGGAAATCAAGTATAAAAATAAACCGCGTTTCTTTCCGTCCAATATCTTAAGACCATATATACGGATATAACCGCCCGTCAAATAAAGACAAATAAACCAACCGAAATCATACCCGAAAGTATCTAGGTTTAACGATACCGGAACGAAGCTTTTAATTCCGCAAAAAATCAGCAGCAGAATGAGGATAATTTTTTCAAGTTGCTTTTTTTCGATCTTTTCGAAAGCGGCGTTTAAAAAGGGGCTGATTAGATACAGCAGTAAGTACGCCGTGACAAACCAATAATGAACCGTCGAAATCGGCAAGATATATTGGATGAATCCATAAACCCCCTCTGCTTCGGCGATAATCGGTAAACCAAAGACCGATAATGCTAACGGGATCGTTAAGGAGTAAAAAATAACTTGGCAAAGCAAACGACAGAAGCGCCTGAACTTAAACGGTGATTTCACCATAAAGTACCCGCTAATCATCACGAAAACATTAACCGCCACGATACAAAGGGATTCTATGACAAGACCAAAGTTTTGATGTTCGTTGACTTGCTCAGTCAATACAGGTAATAAATCAGCACGATAAATATAGTGCATTGTTACCACCATCATCATCGCAATAATCCGCAATAATTCAAAATTCGCCATCCGCTTTGTTTCGGGCATTATTTTGCTCCTAAAATTCGAGTACCGCCTTACCATTCTCTATCCGATAAATAATATCACATTTCTCAATCGTTTGCAGGCGATGGGCAATAATAACCAACGTTTTACGGCCATGCAAGCGATTAATCGAATCCATAATCGCCGCTTCGGTTTCATTATCTAAAGCCGAGGTCGCTTCATCAAGAACCAATACTTCCGGATCGTCATACAAGGCACGGGCAATACCAATCCGTTGCCGCTGTCCGCCTGAAATACGGATTCCGCGCTCCCCGATACCACTTAAAAGCCCCTCCGGCAAACCCCTCACGAAATCATCAAGCTGTGCTTCTTTTAACGCCCGCCAAACCTTATCATCATCAATCTGCTCTTCCGTCAAACCAAAAGCGATATTCTTCCGAATACTGTCGTCAATCATAAAAATCGTTTGCGGAATATAACCGACGTTTTTGAGCCAACTATCATAATTTTTACTGATATCGATACCATCCGCCAAAATCCTGCCTTTTTCAAGCTGTAAAAGACCCAGCATAATATCGACCACCGTCGTTTTACCCGAACCTGATGTGCCGACAATACCGACCGCTTTACCAATCGGAATTTTCATTTCGGCTTCATCAAAAATCAAGACATTCGTACCCGGATATTTATAGGTGATATCTGATAAAACAATCTCGTTTTTTATCTCAAGCTTTTTAAGTTCTTGTTTACGGCGGTACTCATTTTCATAAGCTGTTTCGTCATAAACTACTTTTTCATCACGGATTTCTTCCTGCAAGCTATCACTGACACCCATAAAAAAAGGTTCGAAGTAGGCAATCGAAGTCAAATGATTATTAATTCGGTTGGCACTGGGAATCATCCGCATCGCCGCATAGCCGATCGCTGTCAGGGTGGGCAAAAAATCCGCCACCACCGTTCCGCTTAGGGCTTGAATCATGATATAAATAATCATTGCCGTAATCGCTACCGTTTCGATTAGCAAACGCGGTGTGGAATTGAAAAGGTTATAGCGCTGTACCGCATTTACATAACCTTTACCGCAGCGGGCATACTCATTAATGAAATAATGCTCTTTTCCCGCGATTTTGATTTCTTTAATTCCTGTTACGGATTGATTAATCCATTTAAACAAACCGCTGTAAAACTCTTGATTTTCGACCCCTGCTTTTTTCATGACCGGTTGTAAAACAAATTTGATAACGACTAAAACCAAAATCAGCAAGACGGAAAAAATCAGCGATATCAGCGGTTCACTGATCATACAGACGATTGCTAAACTGATGAAAACGATACCTTCGCTCAGAAGTTGAAGCAGACCCAAAACGAGACCGTACATGTTATTGACATCGGATGTAATACTTCTTTGGATTACTGCGGTATCAGCATTTAAATAAAATTCATACGGGCGTTTCATGAAATTAATCATCATCCTGCGTGATGTTGCAAACTGGTTTGTGTAGACGAAGCGAAGCTGCATTTTAGTTTGTAAAAATAGAAAGATATTTTTCAGGATGAAAAAAAGGATTAAAGCTGACATAATCGTGACGGTAAAGTTACCAACACTTTTGAAGCCGAGATTATGGTAAATAGGGGCAATAAACCGATTCGTTTCAACAACGACCGGATCCATTACTATCGTAACAGCCGGAATCAAGATAGCGATACTTGCCGTCTCCAAAATCGCCCCGATTAACATCATGACAACAAGGACAGACATATATTTTTTTTGACGTGAATCAAGAAGTTTTTTTAGCTTTTTAATGATCTTAATCATATGAACAATAATATACTATCGGGGTATACTACGTCAAGGATGTCCGTTTCTTTTCGTCGTCTAGCCGTCATTCTGAGTTAGAGGGCGAAGAATCTCTGTTTTGCTGTAAATATACGAAAATCAAAACGAAACCGCGGCTTTTACGCTTTGCGTGTCGTCATTTTCTTTTTTGGCATCCGAAGACTCATCGTTCAAATTTCTTTTCGCGGCACTTAACATCAGCTTAATCCGGTTAAGTTGATTCACCTCACTGGCGCCCGGGTCGTAATCGATTGCAACAACATTTGATTCCGGGAATTGATTATGCAAAACATTAATGATTCCCTTCCCAACCACATGGTTAGGCAAGCACGCAAACGGCTGTGTGCAGACAATATTCGGGATACCCGACTTGATTAATTCAACCATTTCGGCAGTGAGGAACCAGCCCTCGCCCGCCATATTTCCTAAAGAGACAATCGGCTTCGCCAACTCTCCCAATTCTCCTATTAACGCAGGGGCATGGAAACGGCGGCTTTGTTTTAACGCCTTGCGCATATTTTTGCGGAAGAGTTCGATTAGCTTAACCGTAACCACCGACACCATCCCCGCTATCTTTGAATCGCCTAAATCGGCTTTAAATGTACTGTTATATGTGCCGTATAAAAGGAAATTAACGATATCAGGCACAACAGCTTCCGCCCCTTCATTCTCAAGCAGCGTTACGATATCATTATTCGCCGTCGGATGATACTTAACTAAAATCTCCCCGACGACACCAACCCGCGGTTTCACCTGATTAATAATCGCCATTTCGTCAAAATCGGCCACTATCGCAAAGATATTTTTCTTAAATTCGCGAAAACTACCGCGCCGAACAGCGGCTTTGCAAATCTTATTCCAACGCTCATAAAGCTTATTAGCTTCCCCCGCATTTTTTTCATACGGTCTTGTCTGATACAAAACACGCATTAATAAATCACCATACACCAGCGCTTGCATAGCTTTTTTGAAAAAACTAAAAGTATATTTCATACCCGGATTCTTCTCAAAACCTTGCGCACTGAGTGATATGACAGGAACTTGCTCCATCCCCGCCTTTTTCAGCGCTTTACGGACAAACCCGACATAATTCGACGCCCGGCACCCGCCGCCTGTTTGGGTCATCACTATCGACACATTATCTAAATCATATTCACCCGAAAACAAAGCGTTCAAAACTTGCCCAACGGAAATAATCGCCGGATAACAAGCATCGTTATTTACATACCGAAGCCCCGTATCAATACATTCTTTATCCATCGCGGGCATAACCACCAAACGATAACCGCTTGACGTAAAAGCATCCCGTAAGATATCGAAATGAAGCGGCGACATTTGCGGACACAAAATCGTATGTGTTTTACGCATTTCTTCGGTAAAAACGCGGCGCGGACTGCGCGGTGACGGCTCTTTTTTGCGGGTAATGCCCTGCTCCCGTCTCTCCGCCAAGGCGGCGAAAAGCGAACGGATACGAATCCGTGCCGAACCGAGATTACTTACCTCATCAATTTTTAGCAGGGTAAAAATTTTATCGGCGGCTTCCAATACTTCCTGTACTTCATCGGCAGTAACGGCGTCAAAACCACAGCCGAACGAATTAAGCTGAATTAACTCGATATCATTTTGGGTACGGACATAATATGCCGCTTGATATAAGCGCGAATGATAAACCCACTGGTCCCTGACCCCCAAAGGACGTTCAACTTTTCCCAAATGAGCGATCGAATCTTCGGACAGCACCGCGACTCCGTAAGAAGTAATCATATCGGGGATGCCGTGGTGAATTTCAGGATCAATATGATAGGGACGGCCTGCCAAAACTACGGCTTTCAGCTTATTTTCCTTTATATAATCAAGAGCAACTTCACCCATTTTCATCACATCGGCGCGGTATTGTGATTGTTCATTCAGCGCTTTTAAAACCGCCGCTTTGACAAGTGCGGAGGGTATTTCGGGAAATTCGCCGACAAGTCTTTTGACGACATTTTTATCATCATTAAAACTTAAAAACGGGTTATGAAAACGGATATTTTTCTCCGCTAATTCCTCGACGTTATTTTTGATATTTTCCGGGTATGATGTAACAATCGGGCAATTGTAATTATGGTCGGTATCTTTGGAGGAAGCTTTCTCGAAAAGGATGCTGGGATAAAAAATATATTTTACCCCTTGATTTATAAGCGCCATAATATGCCCGTGTGCCAACTTCGCAGGGTAACATTCCGATTCGCTGGGAATGGACTCAATCCCCAATTCGTAAATCGCTTTGCTTGAACGCGGTGAAAGCAAAACCGAGTACCCTAATTCTGTAAAAAATGTAAACCAAAACGGATAATTCTCATACATATTCATAACTCGGGGTAAACCGACGACTCCGCGCGGAGCTTCTGATGCCGTCAAAGGAACATAGCTAAACAGACGTGTATATTTCGCGTCATATAAGTTCGGCAATGAATGATTGGCTTTATCTTTTCCTTGCCCCCGTTCACAACGGTTGCCCGAAATAAAACGGCGTTTACCTATCCCCGCAGAAAATTTGTTTATCGTTAATTGACAATTATTCTCACATGCCGCACAGCGTGAATGGGTGGCGGCTACATCGAATATTGCTAAATCTCCGCTGTTAATTAACGTCGTTTGCATACCGGGCTTATAGTTATCCTTCGCGATGAGGGCGGCGCCAAAGGCACCCATTAACCCTGATATATCCGGTCTTGTGACTTCCCGTTTGCTTACTATTTCGAACGCCCGCAAAACAGCATCGTTATGGAATGTCCCGCCTTGCACGACAATCCGTTTCCCTAATTGCGCGGGGTCGGTAATTTTGATTACTTTTTGTAAAGCATTTTTTATGACTGAGTAAGCTAAACCTGCCGAAATATCTGCGACCGAAGCGCCTTCTTTTTGTGCTTGCTTAATGCGCGAGTTCATAAAAACCGTACAGCGTGAACCTAAATCGACAGGATTTTCGGCAAATAATGAGCCTTCGGCGAAATCCCCGATATCTAAGCTTAATGAACCTGCAAAAGTTTCAAGAAACGAACCGCATCCTGCCGAACATGCCTCATTAAGCAAAATTGTATCGATCACCCCATTTTTTATCCGCAAACATTTCATGTCCTGACCGCCGATGTCCATCACGAAATCTACTTCGGGGTCAAAAAAAGCCGCGGCACGATAATGCGCCACCGTTTCGATTTCTCCGATATCGGCGCCGAAAGCCGATTGCATCAAACCTTCGCCGTATCCTGTTACACAGGCGTAGCGCAAATGCGCCGCCGCGGGTAATTTTTCATATATTTCCGCTAATGCCAAGCGGGCGGTATTGATGGGATTACCGTCGTTATTCGAGTAGAAAGTGTATAGCAATTTACCGTCTGTTCCGATTAATACGGCTTTCGTCGTCGTTGAACCTGCATCTATACCTAAGAAAACATCACCTTCGTACTCAGATAAAATGCTTCTTCGCAAGGTATGTTCTTCATGCCGTTCTACGAACTTCGTATATTCATCTTTGCTCGTAAATAAAGGCGCAAGCCGTTCCATTTCGAAAGAAAGGGTTTGGTTTGCCGCTAGATTATTAATCAGTTCCTGAATATTCATTTGAAGCCCTTCGGACTTCGCTTTGATTGCTGTTCCGAGTGCCGCAAAAAGATGTGAATCAGCAGGGCTTATTACTTGTGAGGGGGTAAGCTTCAAAACATCAATAAAGCGATTCTTAAGTTCAGGTAAGAAGTGAAGCGGGCCGCCTAAAAAAGCTATATTTCCTCTGATTGGTTTGCCGCACGCCAAACCGCTGATTATTTGATTGACAATTGCCTGAAAAATTGAAACAGCCAAGTCTGAACGGGCGGTTCCTTCATTTATCAGGGGTTGGATATCACTTTTAGCGAAAACTCCGCAACGGGCGGCAATCGGGTAGATGACTTGGTAATCTTTGGCAAGTTCATTTAAACCCTTCGCATCAGTATCAAGAAGTGTCGCCATCTGATCGATAAAAGAGCCGGTTCCTCCGGCACAGATTCCGTTCATGCGCTGTTCAATCGTATTGGAAAAATAGATGATTTTCGCATCTTCGCCGCCGATTTCAATCGCTACATTAGTACTTGGCGCGTATAAAGACAATGCATCAGAAACCGCGATTACTTCCTGCACGAACGGAACACCAACCCATTCCGCCAAGCTTAAGCCACCTGAACCGGTTATCATCGCATGAAAAGAAAAATCTTGACCAAAATTTACCTTTACTTCATCGGTGATTGACAGCAATGTTTCCTGAATATTCGAGTGATGCCTGCGATAACGGGAAAAAATACATTTATTGTCTATATCTGTAACTACAACCTTAATCGTCGTAGAGCCAATATCAATACCCAATGCGAACATAGAATCATCCATTTCCTTCATCTCCTGTAAATGTTGCTTTCTAATTCTAGCATACATCTACAATTAAGTATAATGAAATTTTTATTAACCATCAACCAACAAAATATGTAAAAGTGTATGGGGCATATAGATACCTTAAGATATTTAAAAGAAGCTGAAATTCTTTGTTTACTTAAGAATTTCAGCTTTTTCTTTAGAGGTGCCAGCCGGATTTGAACCGGCGAATAAAGGTGTTGCAGACGATTACTAATTATTAATAAAGCCTGTAAACATCAACACTTTTATGAGCGTATCACAACGTTACCACAAAAAAATTATTCGATACTATATTTCAGGAAAAGCAAGTAACTGTTAATGAAAATATTAATCAATCCATAGCCCAATTTTCGATATTTAAACCGTCCATGTGCTTGAAGTGCTTTTCGTTGTTCGTAATCAATATATAACCGTTTACGATACAGAATGAGGCAATGAAAATATCAGCGTCATCAATCATCTTGCCTTCCGTTTTCAATTTAACATATATATCAATGGACTTTTCCCACATCCGGACAGTCATATTACTTTTGATGCTTTTTTCATATAAAGCCGTAAATCTTTTATATTGTGTGGTTGCGTTTCTAATCATCAACCAACGCTTAACCTCATAAAATACAATCGGCGGTATGACATAAGAATCTGTGTCTTTTATGGTATTTTCAAAATGCCGATTAACTGATTTATCATTTTTCAGCATATATGAAATAATATTACTATCCAAAGCATATATCATAAATTCAAATCCCTTGTAATATTAACTCTTTCTGTAATCAGCATTTCATCAATGGGGTCAGCGGTAAGGGGGTCAGCTTCACATGCTTTCATAAAATCCTTTAATGCACCAATATTTCCCCCGGTATTCATGGTATTTATCTCTTTTGCTTCATTATTATTGCTTAACCTCTTAATTAATTCAAAAATAAAAACTTGATCATTATTTGGCAACTGCTCAATAATTGTGCTTACTTGCTGTGCTATTGACATCTTAACCCTCCGTTTCCTGTGACTAATATTTTCATCACATTCTCGTTGATTTATACAGTAATTATACAATAGAGACAGATAAAAGGCAATGAAATAAAAATGAAAAAGAACCGCTGACTCTTGAAAATGCTAGATAAACGATTCTTTCTTTAGAGGTGCCAGCCGGATTTGAACCGGCGAATAAAGGTGTTGCAGACGATTATAAATTGCTGATAAAGCCTGTAAACATCAACACTTTTATGAGTATACCACAATGTTACCACAGAATAATTACACGATACTATATTTTAGGAAAAGCAAGTAACTGTTAATGAAAATATTAATCAATCCATAATCCAATTTTCGATATTTAAACCTTCCATGTGCTTAAAGTGCTTTTCGTTGTTCGTAATCAATGTATAACCGTTTACTATACAAAATGAGGCAATGAAAATATCAGCGTCATCAATTATCTTGCCTTCCGTTCTCAATTTAACATATATATCAATGGACTTTTCCCACATCTCAACAGTCATATTGCTTTTGATGCTTTTTTCATATAAAGCCGTAAATCTTTCATATTGTGTGGTTGCGTTTCTAACCATCAACCAACGCTTAACTTCATAAAATACAATCGGGGGTATGACATAAGAATCTGTGTCTTTTATGGTATTTTCAAAATGCTGATTAACTGCTTTATCGTTTTTTAGCATATATGAAATGATATTACTATCCAAGGCATAAATCATAAATTCAACTCCCTTGCAATATTAACTCTTTCTGTAATCAGCATTTCGTCAATGGGGTCAGCGGTAAGGGGGTCAGCTTCACATGCTTTCATAAAATCCTTTAATGCCTTAATATTTCCCCCAGTATTCATTGAATTTATCTCTTTTGCTTCCTTATTATTGCTTAACCTCTTAATTAATTCAAAAATAAAAATTTGATCATTATTTGGCAACTGCTCAATAATTGTACTTACTTGCTGTGCTATTGACATTTTAGCCCTCCATTTCCTTTTAATCCTCAATCATCTCATGGCTTATATTTTCGTCATATTTTTGTTGATTTATACGATAATTATACAATGGAGATAGGTAAAATGCAATGGATTAAAAGTGATTGAGTGGTATCAAAAGAAAAAACCGGATTATCCGGCTTTAACTTTTTTTGCAACTTTGCTTTCTATTTCTTCATTTCCAAAAATGTCCCTAATCTCATCCAATGAATATGTTTTACTGTGTCTTTTCTTATAACCTTCCGGCGGCAGATACCATGCGATTTTGGTCTTGTGCCATTTGAAATTGAGAGCCTTGAAAACATCTTTATATGCCCGTGTATCGCCTGTTATCCAGATAAATGAACCAATAATTTCAATTAGGATTCCGTCAAGGTGAATGATTTTTGAAATGATGTCCTTGAACTGGTTGGACGATTCAGCGTTGGGGGTGTGGGCGGTGTATTTCTCGCCCTGCGCGTTTTTATGTAAGTCTTTGAGCAACGGAAAAAGATGGTCATATTCTGAATTGATAATTTTCATCGTTTCGGCATCGCCGCCAATAACGTCTGGATGGTGTTTCATCGCAAGCGATTTATACAGCTTTTTAAGTTCTTCAAGGGTTTCGGGTATGGGAACAAAGAATTTAACTTTCATGGGCATTTCCTTTCTCGATCTGGTTTGCCGCGACCGTCCGGCTTCGCTTTAAAATTTGGTTTTGGTTGAAGTTCTTTGTGAGCTTGTTTTTGCATTTAGGTTTTAAAGATTTTCATATATTTTGGTTATCAACTCCCTTCCGTTTATGATTTGGTTTCGTATATCGTCCTCGTTCGCTTGTGCGCATTTAAAACTTTTCTGGATGGATGTCAAGGATTGCGAAGCAAAGCAAAAATAACCACTAATTCCTCATCGAAGAATTAATGGTTATGTAAGTTTTTGAAAAAATTTTTATCGAAATTTTTATTGAGTGTTTTGAAAATTATTTCAAAAAGTTTTTGCGGTACTTGATATCCAGACAGAAAAGTTTAGTTTTAGCACGGGCGAAAGAGGAAGATATGCGAAATTATGGGGATGGGCGAATCAACAGATATGAAAAAACAATCGGTTTGTATGATTTGCAGAAAATATCATATGGAAAACAAATGAAAATCGATTTTTCGGCTTTTTACTTTTCTTGTGTCTCATTTTCATTATCGGGTATAAATTCGATTATATCATCTAAACCGACATTCAATGCGTTACAAATGGAATTTAGCGTATTAGTTGATACTGACTGGTCGGTCATTAATCGTTTTATGGTCTTGCTGTCAATATTATTAAAACCGCACTTATTTCTTAAATAATAGGTTGATATTTTTCTTTCCCCTATCATTTTACGGAACGGCTCGAATGAAATCATTAGAAAAGCACCTTTACTTTTCTTTTATTATCCCATATAATGAGCCTAAAGGCGCATGAGGAATATGCCCCATATAATACTAAAAAACGAACTTCAAAACCAATAGGAGAGGCAAATGAAAAGATTAATTATGTTACTGGCTACAATAATGTTAGTTATGATGCTTTCGGCTTGTGGAAATGAGCAGATTACCCCGAGTACAGAAACATCTGTTGCTGAAATCATACCAGAATCTACCCCCGAACCCACACCAGAACTGCACATACATATATGGGCTGAGGCTGATTGCCAAACCCCTAAAACTTGTGCTGACTGTGGCGAAACAGAAGGTATGGCATTATCACATGATTTAACAGAAGCAAATTATCAAGAACCACCTATTTGCATTGTATGTGGCGAAATAGTAGGTGAGCCTTTAACTGCTGGGTTTGATAAACAAGGTATTGTAATTGATACAGTTTTAGATGAAGTTTACCCTTTTGTTGCAATATGCGGAGACGATGAAAGCAAAACTACAGTTGGAAGAATAACTTTTTATAATTTAGTCATAGAATACTGGTGTGACGTTGAAGGTTGCGGAAGCAATGATTGCGACCACGAAAAAGTTGATGAATGGCGCGACATAAGCTATAGGATAGAATTTGATGATGAAAATGCCCATTTATATGGCACTCAAATTGGTTACATTTTTACTGATTTTTACTTACAGGATGGTACAAATGATAAATTTATATATAGTGATGCAGAAATAGGAAATACCCTAAACTGGTATGGGGTTGAATATCAAGGCTGTATTAATGGACAAGCTGAAATTATTTCAGACGGTTGGGTTAATAATGTTTTGACATTATCAAGGACAAAATCTTTTAAAGTTCCTACAGGTTATGATGGAGCAGTACTAGGATTAGTTGGATTTCAAGCAGAATCAAAGGGTTTAACTTTTAATGAAGTTCTTGAACATCAGCCAGTTTTCTTTAGATTGAAATGAGAAATGAAGCTTTGATATTTTGTGAGGAATACTATGCTTAAAAGAAAAACAATCATTATTCTATCCAGCTTAACATTAGCAATTATCATTATCGCTTCTTTGATATTTACTTTATCAAGCAACCAAACCATTGACAGCAATACATCATTAGACGATTTTAAGGATAAAGATTTAATCACAAATGAGCAATGGATAAACGCATTGACAGAGGCTACTGGCTATGAGTGGTTTGATAATTTGAAAACACTGGATTATGCTACGAAAGATTTTATTGCGCAAACATCCATACAAGCAACTGGCTTTATAGCTGATACAATCATTCAGTTTGCGGATGCACATTTGATTGAAGATGTGAACAGTGCCGGACTATCTGTTCAAGTGAATATTCTGGATATGAAGCGAGGTAATAACTTTGTCCCTCATGAAAATATGACTATCGCCGATTCAAAGAAAAGCATAAACCGCATAAAGGAAATAGTAGCAGTTCCAGAAATCGACCCGAACCATGAAGATGAAATTATTTATCATAAAAATGTAATTGATTTAAGCCATTTGAATACAAATAATGTTACTATCAATGATTCGGAAGGAAAATCTATCAGTTTCAAAAAAGCTGATATATCAAACCTCAAAGTAGGGGATATATATATTGTGCCGCCGTCTGATATTTTTCCTAATAGCGCGGCTTTTAAGGTAAGTTCTATTTCAGAAAATGATGATATCGTAACTGTTGCTAATACGGAAGCTGATATTAGTGAAGTGCTTTCAAGAATTGATATACAAGGGGTATATTATCCTGATTTTGACAATGTCATAACTTATGCAGGGATAGAAGATATTGGTGATTCACGTTCATTGTACGCACAAATAGATGATATAGACTGGAAAGAAGGCATTGTACATTTTCGGGATGATTACATAGATGAAGGGCATATAGAGTTCGGCATTGAAATTAGCGATGGTTCTGCTTCGATTTCTGGCATGGTTAAATTGCTACCTAGAATTACAGCCGTTTATGATGTCGAATATGATGTTAATTGGTTTCGTAAAAATGAATGGAGTGTAAATGAATTATATTTTTTGCTTGAATTAGATTCAGAGATTTCGGTTGATTTTACTGGCAAAATAGAAAAAGCAATTCCAATTGCAAATTTTCCTTTTCCGATATGTGCCGGAGTATCAATAAACCTTGTCGTGGAACTTGTGCCGTCTTTAGAGGGGGGATTAAGTATTCGCCTATCCAATTATGATTCTGTGGGATATAAGCTTGTCAATGGTTCGTTATGCCGCATAGAAAATGGCAAT